>NZ_JBWBQS010000013.1:0-129727 GCF_056279125.1 Novosphingobium sp. Sphag1I
CCCGAAACCGACGAGGTTTTCCCCCACGATTACACGTTCGAGGCGGGCATGCTCTATGTCGGCGACACACCCGGCCACGGCGTCGACATCGACGAAAAGCTCGCCGCCAAGTATCCCTACAAGCCCGCATACCTCCCCGTCGCAAGGCTGGAGGATGGCACCATGTGGAATTGGTAGGATGCCATTCCCAATGGATAGGTATTCTGTTCAAGACACGGAGATGATGATGCGATTGAAAGTGGCAATGCGGGCCACGGCTGCGCTCATGGCCGTGCATGCCGGATTGGCGATGGCCGCTCCACCGGAGACGCGCTCGATCCCCTTGACCAATGGCTGGCTTTTTGACTTTCCGGGCAATAATGCCGAGGCAGTCCCTGCTGACAGCGCTACCGGTTGGCAGGCTGTGTCGGTGCCGCATAGCTGGAACCGCGTCGGGCAATATGAAGCGCAGACAGGCATAACCCTGGCTCAGCACAGCATCGACAAGAAACAGGGCGTCGGTTGGTATCGCCTTGATCTAAAAGGCCCCAATCTTCCCGATGGGCGCCGGGCCTTTCTTGAATTTGATGCCGCAAGCCGCATGGCACAAGTCTGGCTGAACGGACAGGAAGTGGGCAGCCATGCCGGAGGATTTTCGCGCTTTCGCATCGATGTGACGAAATCCATCCGGCCGGGACAGAGCAACCGTCTGGTGGTGCGGGTTGATAATAGCGCGCCCACGCCGGACAGCGCGACGGCGGACATCCTGCCCTTGACCGGCGACTTTTTCGTGCAGGGCGGCCTTTATCGCCCCGTGCGCCTGATTATTACATCGGCGGCCCATTTCGACCTCATGGATGACGGTGGCAGCGGTGTTTATGCCCAGACTGATCAGATTACCCCAAATTCGGCGAAAATTGGCCTGATCGCAAGGCTGCGCAACGATGGCGCAGGTACGAAAGGCTTGCGCTTCACCACGCGTCTGGTTGATGCGCAGGGCAGGACAGCGGCCACAGCCAGCAGCAATGTCACGGTCAATGGCGCAAGCCTTGTCGAGGCGAGGCAGGTGCTGAATGTGCCCTCGCCGCAACTGTGGCAGGCCGCTCGCTCGCCTTATCTTTACAGGCTGGTTTCGGAATTGCGCGATACGCGGGGCAACCTGCTGGATCGGCGCGAACAGGATTTCGGTATCCGCCAGATCCGTATCGATCCCAATCGCGGATTGATCCTCAACGGCAAACCGACGCCGCTGCATGGTGTGGGCCTGCATCAGGACTTCATGCCCACCGGATGGGCGATGAGCGAAAAGGACGTGGCCGGCGTCATCGCCAATCTGCGCGACATGGGGGCCAATACATTGCGCCTTGCCCATTATCAGCATGGCGAAACCATTCACAAACTGGCCGATCGATATGGGTTGATACTGTGGGACGAAATCCCGCTGGTGACCGCGTGGACAACCCGCAACGGGCAATCGCAGGCCAGTGAAGGGCTGGTAGCCAATGCCCGCCAACAATTGCGCGAACTGATTGCCCAGAATCGCAATCATCCATCGGTGGCGGTATGGGGCATTGCCAACGAGGTTGATTTCGGGCCGAACCGCCCCGGTTTCCTCAACAACGGCACAACAACAGCGCCTGATCCACGGCCTTTGGTGCGCGACCTCAATGTGCTTTCGCATCAACTCGACCCATCGCGCCCGACCGCTTTGGCAACCTGCTGTGAAGATCGCGGCATGGACCAGATTCCTGCGGTTGCCGATATAACCGATGTATCGGGGGCCAATCGCTATTTCGGCTGGTATTATGATCGGGCCGAAGGATTGGGGCCGCATCTCGACCATTTGCATGCCAAGCGCCCCAATCAGCCGCTGGCCGTGACCGAATATGGCGGCGGCGGCGCATTGTCGCTGCATACGGACAATGTGGACGGCGGGCCGGTCGATGCCGGTGGCCGCGCCCAGCCCGAAGAATATCAGGCGGCGTTGCATGAGCGCCTTTGGCCTCAACTGGCGGCGCGGCCCTATCTGTGGGCAACGTGGGTCTGGAACGGCTATGACTTTGGCAGCACCGCACGCCGTGAAGGTGATGCAACGGACATCAATACCAAAGGTTTGATCAGCTATGACGGCGCGATCAAAAAGGATGCCTTCTACTATTACCGCGCGCAGTGGTCCAACCAGCCCACCTTGCATATCGCGGGTCGCCGCGCGTTGGAACGCGCCTATCGCATCGCGGATGTCAAAGTCTATTCGAACGCGGCGCAGACGGATCTCTTGCTCAATGGGCATTCACTGGGCACCCAACGGGCCTGCGCCAACCATGTCTGCCTTTGGCGCAATGTGACATTGGCCGCGGGCACCAATCGGCTGGAGGCGCGGGCAAGGCATGGCGGCAAAATGCTGTCAGACGCAATCCATTGGCACCTTAGCGCCGATCAGGCCGAGCATTTCCGCATTGATGCCGGAGCCTTGATAGCGGCCCATTCCGAGGAAGGTCGCTTTGGTTCGGACAATTTCTTTATCGGCGGCCGCGCGGCAACCATGGACCAAACCCCTGCCTTTCGCCCGCCGATCCCTGCCAAGATCAAGGGGACAACGGATCGGGATCTGATCGCATCCTATCGGGCGGGCGATTTCAGCTATCACCTGCCCCTGCCTGACGGAAATTACCGCGTTGGCCTCCGCTTTGCCGAACCGTCATTGAAGGCCGGCGAGCGGGTGTTTGATGTTCAGGCCAATGGAGAAACTGTGGTTGAGGCGCTGGATGTGGCGCAGGTTTCCGGCGCGCCACTGACCACGATTTCGCGCCAGTTCGAGGTGCGGGTGAGATCCGATGGCCTTACCCTGAAATTTGTCCCCCGAAAGGGCGATGCCATGGTTTCAGCCATCAACGTAGAGTTAGCCGCAGGTCCAAAGCATTGAAAATATATATTCGGGAGAGAAAGATGCAAGGCAGCCACCATCGCTTTGGCAAGGTTTCATTCACCCGCCGCCGCTTGCTTGGCACGACGGCGGTGGCGTTTGGCGGCTTGGCCGCTCTTGGCCTGACGGCGCGGCTTGACGCTGCGGTCAACGAGGCCGCGCATGTCACACTGCTGGCCGGCGAACCGGGCCAGAATTCCGCCCTCTCACGGCTGAAACACGAGTTCGATTCTCGTAGGGGTCACCATAAAATCAATCACTTAAGTGATTCGCCAAGCAGACCCGTCAAATATCCGTCAAATAAGCGGTGGCGGATCTTGGCGAACGACCCTGAATTACGTTGTGATTGTATTGGCCTCCGGCAGGGAGATTCGGTGCCGCTCAATAAACTGGACACTTCGAAGAATCGTCTGATTCGGGGTGAAGGCGCCGGGGCGCAGCAGTGTCCGATTGGGTGGAATTGGTCCGGGGTTTGTGGATATTTGGTCGGCTGTTCGGGCCGGATTGGGGTCATACGTACGCAGTTCGCCTCTCGAGCCAAGCGAGGCGCTGGAAGTTATAGACGAGGTTGGCCATGCCGATCTTGATCGTGGCGCGGGCGATGCCGATGGTGCGCACGACGAACACCATGCGGTGCTTTTGCCCTGCGAACACATGCTCGACGTGGGCGCGGATTTTGGATCGCCGGGTATTGGCCTTGGCGATCCGCTCGGGCATCGGCCGCCTCGGCTTGCGCCTCTGGTGGATATGGCTCTTGAACATGCCGACGGCGAGGAACGCCTCGTTCTTCTTTCGACCGGTAGGCGGTATCCGCCCAGACGCCCGAGCCGGTGTTGCTCTTGCTGATCAGGTCCGGCAGCCGCGCCCCGTCATGGGCGTTGGCGGCGCTGGCACCCCGGGTGCCGATCAAGCCGTGGGCCTTGTCGATGCCGATATGATTCTAGTAGCCGAACATGGGGATGGCGATATCGACGGGCCCACGGGACTTTTGGGCAGCCTTGGGATCGGCGCCCTCGCGGACCTTGGCTTTGCTGTACTTGATCGACCAGCGCGCATCGCGGTCTTTTTGTCGCGCCTTGGCCGGTTTCCAGTCCTCGGGGACGCGACCTTCCTTGATGGCGGTTTTCTCGGCTTCGGTGTTGCGCTGCTTGGGCGCCGGCACCACCGTGGCGTCAATGATTTGCCCACCCATCGCGAGATAGCCGCGATCCTTCAACACGACACGCGGCGTCGATGCGGGCGAAGAGTTTGTCGATCGCCTTGGCCTGCACCAGGCGCTCACGGAACAGCCACACCGTCGTTGCATCGGGCACGGTGCCGTCGAGGCCAAGACCCAGGAAGCGCTGGAACGACAGGCGGTCCTTGATCTGGAGCTCCGTCGCCTCGTCGGACAGCGCCTGAAGCACCAGGATCTTGAACATCAGCACCGGGTTGAACGGCGGCCGTCCGCCCTTGCCCCGTACGCTGCGCCGAAGTGCTGCCACCAACGGTCCGCGGAAAACCTCGAAGTCGACAACGCCCGACAATCGCTCAAGCGGATCACCCGCTGCGCTCAACGCCTCATAACGGTCCGAAAGATCAAAGAAACCGGGCTATCCTGCCATCATTGAACCGCCCCGGCTTTCCCGGAGGCTCCGATTTGTGAGAAGGAGCTTTCGTGATGAGCAAGACCCGGAACAAGTTTTCACCTGAAGTTCGCGAACGCGCGGTGCGCATGGTTGGCGAGCATCGCGCCGATTATGGCTCGGAGTGGGAGGCGATGACCTCGATCGCTGGCAAGATTGGCTGTACGGCTGAGACGCTGCGCCGCTGGTGCCGTGAGGAGGCGAGCCGACGAACGGCACCAGCGGCGCAGGCCGCCGATGATAAAGCCCGTCTCAAGCTGCTGGAACGCGAGGTGAAAGAACTGCGCCGCGCCAACGAGATCCTGCGCAAGGCGTCGGCGTATTTTGCGATGGCGGAGCTCGACCGCCGCGAGAAATGATGATGTCGTTCATCGACAGCCATCGCGAGGATCTGGGTATCGAGCCGATCTGCCGGGAACTGGCGATCGCCCCGTCCTCCTATCATGAGCACGCGCGGCGCCTTGCCGATCCCGGCAGGCGTCCGGCCCGTGCTCGCCGTGACGATGAGATCAAGGCGCAGATCAAGCGTGTCCATGAAGCCAGTTCCGGCCTCTACGGCGCGCGCAAGGTCTGGCATCAGTTGCTGCGTGATGGCGTGGCTGTTGCCCGGTGCACCGTGGAACGCCTGATGGCAGCCATGGGGCTGGCAGGGGTTCGGCGCGGCAAGACGACGATCACCACGGTCAGCAACCCCAAGGCACCGTGTCCATTGGATAAAGTCAATCGTGAGTTCCGCGTCGAGCGGCCCAACGCACTGTGGGTGGTTGATTTCACCTACGTGCACACGTGGGCCGGCTTCGTCTACGTGGCCTTCGTGATCGATGCCTATGCGCGCAGAATCGTGGGGTGGAAGGTCAGCACTTCGGCCACCGCCGGTTTCGTCCTGGATGCGCTGGAGCAGGCAATTCATGCCCGCAGGCCAGGGCCAGAAGATGGCCTGATCCACCATAGCGACAGGGGTGTTCAATACCTTGCCATGAACTACACCCAGCGCTTGGCCGAGGCCAATCTCGTGCCATCGGTCGGCAGCGTCGGCGACAGCTATGACAATGCTTTGGCCGAGACGATCAACGGTCTTTACAAGACCGAGGTCATCTGGCGGCAGCGGTCATGGCCAAGCGCCTCGGCAGTGGAAATGGCGACCTTGCGCTGGGTCGATTGGTACAACAACCACCGCCTTTTCGGCCCCATCGGATACATCCCGCCCGCAGATGTCAACGGCACTGTAAATTTCCTCGGAAGAGGCAAAGTAAAATTCCTCACTTTGCGGTATAAGGTGTCAGTTGCTGGTCTGTGTTGTGCCTCCCTGCTTTGAGGGTCGCCCACGCCGCCGGGGTTCAAACGGCGCTGGTGGGCTGATCTGCGCATTTGCCCTGATGTGTTCAGGCAGAAGGTCTGCGTGGCGCCTGAGCCGATAACTCGAACCATCGATCTGGATGACGATGGCATGATGCAGCAAGCGATCGAGCAAGGCGGTCGCAACGACGGGGCTGCCGAAGATTTCTCCCCATTCAGCAAAGCCGCGGTTCGAGGTGAGGATCATTGCCCCCTTTTCGTAGCGCGCGTTGACGAGTTGGAAGAATAGATTGCCCCCACCAGGGATGACCGGAAGATAGCCGATTTCATCGACGATCAGGAGGGAAGGCCTACAGTAAAAGCGGAGCCTTTCGCGCAAAGTCCCTTCCCGCTCGGCTTTGGCCAGTGCGCTGATCAGGTCGGCAAGGGTGATGAACGAAACGCTTTTGCCCGCCTTTACCGCCTCCAGGCCAAGTGCGCTGGCCAAGTGGCTTTTACCTGTACCGGGCGGCCCGAGCAGGTGGACGACTTCGCTGCGTGCGACAAAGTTCAATTCGGCAAGGGCCATGATGCGGGCCTTGTCGAGTGAGGGCTGGAAGGAGAAGTCGTATCCAGCCAGGGTTTTAACAGTGTTGACCCGGCCCATCCGCAGTGCGGTTCGAATGCGGCGTTCCTCTCGGTAGGTCAGTTCCTCAAGCAGAAGTTGCTCTACAGCCTCAAGGGCGGTGATTTCGCCCCGGTCCAGACGAGATACGCATTCATCGACCACTTCAATGGCGCGCGGCATCTTGAGGCCAACCATACTGCATTTGATGCGGTCGAGCAGCGACGCGGTGGGATCTGGCAGGAGCGAGTTCATGCGTTTGCTCCCGCTGTTGCCAACTGCTGCCCGATAGCAGCGTAGATATCGAGGGAACGACGTGCCACCTGCTGGCCAGTAAAGCCGTGCGGCAGCGGCAGATCCTCCTTTGGCCGAGATTGACGCCTGTGCTCATCGAGCAGCGAACGTTGTCGGCGTCCTTCCAGCAGTGGATGGCGGGCGATCAAGCGATCATCTTCGAAGATTTGGATTTCGTCGGCCAGGTTATGGACCTCGACGACACGCCGCCGGGTTGCATCCGGGACGGAATAATAATTGCCGCCAACGCTGACCATGCCGTCGTGGCTGATCCGGCGCTCAAGCTTGAGGACCGCGCCGAACGGGATAAGCGGCAAGAGTTGCAAGGTCAGCTTTTCTTCTGCGAAGGCCTCGTTAACGACACGCCCGGTCGATGCATGCACCCGAGGATTGGCGACATTGCCGAGCCAACGGTCGAACTGTGCGTTCAAATCATCGAGATCACGAAAGACACCGCCGAGGAAGAAGTCTTCCCGAATGTAGCGGAACGGCCGCTCGACCTTGCCTTTGGTTTCAGGGCGATATGCGCGGCATGCCTGTAAGCGCCGACGGACCCCGGCCTTGCGGATGACTGGGGTGGCGTAGATTTCGCGAGGCAAATGGAGGCCTTGCGAGTGGAAGAAGAGCAGTCAAACGAGCCTCGTAAGGGTGCTCGCCGGGATGGCGGAGCGATCGTACGGGTGGAACGTCGCCGGAATTGGAGCGACGAAGAGAAGCTGGCGATCCTGAAGGAGACGACCCAGCCCGGCGTGATTGTGGCAGCGGTTGCCCGTCGGCATGGGATTGGGACGGGTCAGCTCTACACGTGGCGCAAGCAATTGCTGCGCGGCGCCATGGCAGGCTTTGTGCCGGTTGAACTGGTGCAGCCAGAGCCTGCTGATAAGATGGTGGCCGCTGGCCGGATCGACATTCGGCGTGGTGGTGGTTTCACGGTCTCGGTGGACAGGCTGGTTGACCGCGAGACGCTGCGACTGGTCCTCGAGATTGTCGGGGAGCTTGAAGGTTGAGCCTGACGTTACCGCCCTCGGCGAAGATCTATCTGTCGCTGGCGCCATGCGACATGCGCAAGGGGTTTGACGGACTGTCGGCCCAGGTTCGCAATATACTGCAACTTGATCCTTTCTCGGGCGCGGTCTTCCTGTTCCGGGGCAAAAGAGGTGACAGATTGAAGGCTCTGGTGTGGGACGGGTCGGGGCTTTGCCTTTATGCAAAACGGCTTGAACGTGGAAAGTTCGTTTGGCCACGCGCCCGGGATGGTGTCGCCGCCCGGCTCTCTGGCGCGCAGTTGGCGATGCTGATCGAAGGGCTGGATTGGCGGCAGGCCATTGTCCATGAGGAGGTCGCCACACCGACAATTGCGTGAGAGGAAATCGCAGAAAAACGCCACTTTTTGTAGTATTTTCAGGTCTCCTGTCCTATAGGGGTAGGCATGCGGTTCACGCTTGATCACCTCCCCACAGACCCTGTTCTCCTGCAGAAAATGCTGCGGGAGATGGCGGAGGCTATGGAGGTGGATCGGGATGAGTTGAAGGTTGCGAAGCAGACCGTCAAAGCCCAGGGCCTGACCATAGAAAAGCTGGAACACCGTCTTGCACGGCTGCTGCGCGTCCAGTTCGGGCGCAGCTGCGAGAAGATGGATAACGCGCAATTGCGCATGATGTTCGAAGACGTCGAGGCCGTCCCCGAGCCTGCCAATGATGATGCCGCAGCGCTAAAACTGGAACCGGTGCGCAAGGCCGCCGCCCGCGCGCCAATCCCGGCGCATATACCGCGCCTGACCGCAGAGCATCGCCCGGAACCGTGCGGCTGCGGCGGGGTGGAGACCGTCATCTGCGAAGATGTCACCGAGGTGCTGGATTATGTTCCGGCCCGCTTCCGTGTTCTGCGCCATGTTCGGCCTCGTGTCGCTTGCCGGTCGTGCGAGACGATCCGACAGGTGCCTGCCATCGATCTGCCTTTGCCCAAGGTGATGGCCAGCAGCGCGCTGCTCGCGCATTTGGTCGTCAGCCGCTTCGTTGACCATCAGCCATGGCACCGTCAGTCGGTGATCCTGCGGCGGCAGGGCGTTACTATCGATCGTGATGTGATGGGCCGCTGGGCGCGCAAGCTGGCCTGGTTGATGGCCCCGCTTGGCGAGCGCCTGCTGGCCCACATTCTCCAAGCCCCCAAGATCCATGGCGACGAGACGCCGGTCACCTTGCTGATGGGCGAAGATGGCAGCCATACCGCCTATTTCTGGGTCTATTTGCGCGATGGCCGTTCCAGCGGCGACATGAGCCCGCCTGCCGTGGCGTTCCGCTTCACGACCGGGCGTGGCGGCGAACATCCTGCCGCTCATCTTGCCGGATATGAGGGATACCTTCAGGCCGATGGCTATGGCGGCTACAACATCTTGTACCGCAACCCCAAAACGAAAGCCCCGCGCCGCGTGACCGAGGTTGGCTGTTGGGCGCACGCGCGGCGCAAATTTACCGACATTCTGGCCAAGAACCCGTCGCCGGTCGCAGCGGAGGCGGTTGTAAGGATCGGCGAGTTGTTCGCGATCGAGCGCGACATCAAGGGCGCGCCGCCCGACGAACGGCGGCGGGTCCGCCGGCAACTGGCCGCCCCGAAGCTGGCTGCCTTGCGGCCATGGCTCGAAGCACAGATGCGCGGGCTGTCTTCAGACAGCGCGCTGGCCAAGGCATGCCGCTATCCGCTCAATCGCTGGGCGGCGATGGCCCGCTATTGTGACAATGGCCTGCTCGAGATCAGCAACAACCTTGTCGAGAATGCCCTGCGCGGTGTTGCTCTTGGCCGCCGCAACTGGATGTTCGTCGGTTCGACCAAGGGCGGAGATGCCTCGGCGCTGTTCTATTCCCTCGTCGAAACCTGTCGCCTCAACGGTGTGGAGCCCGAGGCCTGGTTCACCGACGTCATCGCCCGTATCGGCAATCATCCCATCAACCGGATCGACGAATTGCTCCCTTGGAACTGGCAGGCAGCGAAAGAGATCCAGAACCTGGAGCAGGCCGCTTGAGCAACGCCTTCGTCGCACGGATGACAATCACGCTGGATGACGTGACGCCGGTGGTGAGCCGCGTGATCGAAGTGCCGCTGGGGATCCGTCTCGACCGATTGCACAGCACCTTCCAGGCAGCGCTGGCCTGGACGGACAGCCACTTGTGGGAATTGACCTTCGGCCACACGGGCTTCGGCATCCCCGATCCGTCTTACGGCTTTGATGGCCCGCTTGATGCCCGCAAAACAACCTTGGCTCAGGCACTGGAGGGGATGCGAGGCAAGACCTTCCGTTACCTCTATGACTTTGGCGATGCGTGGGAACACAGCGTCAAAATCCAGGGCATCGTCCCTGCCGATCCCCACGGCAGCTATCCACGCCTGCTCGACGCCACCGGCATGCGGCCACCAGAGGATTCAGGCGGGCCCTGGGGGTACGCTGAGAAGCTGGAAGCGCTCGCAGATCCGGCCCACGAGTATCACGAAGAGGCTCTCGATGCCCTGGGCGACGACCATGATCCCAATGCCCAGCCCAACATCGACATGATCCACGCCAGCTTTGCCGCACTGGCAAAGAAATGGGCGCCCCGTCCGCGAAAGGTCAAATAGACCGCGTCAACGTCGCATTCCGTCGGCGCTTACGCATGCCTTGGGCAGATAGCCGTAATGCTGCGCAAACTCGCCAAGCGTGCGGTTATAGACGACCCGGCCATCCTCATCTTCGCCAATAACGGCTGTCTTCATGCGGTCGTATAGAATTTCACGAGGGACACCGCCGATCGCCTCGAACGCGGCCCGGTGGCAGGCGAGTACGGTCTGCATCGTCTGGCGCTGTGCAAAACGGCCCCAGAGCAGTCGTGAAAACCCCAGGACCATGGAAAACAGCCAGACAATCTGTACATGATCCGGCGCGTTGGCAAAGCGTACCCGGAATTGGGCAAAGTCCACCTGAGCCTGTTGCCCTGGGGGTGTTTCAAATCGAACTGCGTAAGGCTTACCGCCGCCGG
Source organism: Novosphingobium sp. Sphag1I (assembly GCF_056279125.1). Lineage (NCBI taxonomy): Bacteria > Pseudomonadati > Pseudomonadota > Alphaproteobacteria > Sphingomonadales > Sphingomonadaceae > Novosphingobium > Novosphingobium sp. Sphag1I. The sequence goes on from NZ_JBWBQS010000013.1 coordinate 10,729, forward strand.
CCGGTCGCATCGTGCGCACTTCGTCGCGCACTGTGCTGTAGCCACCCGTGTAGCCGCGCTCGCGGATCTCGCGGGTCAGGCGCTGCGCGCTCAACCCCGGGTAGGATGCCAATCGAACCCGCAGATAATCAATATGTGGGTCGAGCAAACGCTCTCTGGGCTGCCGAGGTCCATACTTTGGCACTTCAATGCCCCTGCTAATGTATTTGCGGACAGTTTTGCGGTCGACGCCAACCTGCCGGGCAATCGCAGCGATCTTTACGCCTTGGCGATGCAAATCCAGGATCATCATCAGATCTCCAAGCTTCTTCATCTCAGCACCGCCTCCCATAGGGAGAACTATGCCGGATATTTTGGCTTTGACCCTGTCCGGGGCGCGCCCCGGACAGGGTCAATCAGAAGAAGTGAGGAATTTTACTTTGCCTCTTCCGGGGCATTTTACTCCGCCATCAACAGCAGAGGCCGAGGCAAACTACTATGCAGCCATAGAGTCCCTCGATATGGCGGCATGACTCAATTGAAAATGCCTCCGGAAATGCCGGAGCGGTTCATCATCGCCTCCGCCGTACCAGCGGCGAAGTGAATCAAATTCACCCCTCAAAGGCCAGAGTTTTTCGAAGCGTCCAACTGGATGGTCGCTAGTGAGATCCAGAACCTTGAGCAACACCTTCGTCGCCCGGATGGCGAATCAACAGCGATGATGTGACGCCGATGGCGAGTCGCGTAATCGAAGTGCTGCTGGGGATTCGCCTTTGACCGGCTGCCCAACGCCTTACAAACAGCGCTGGCGTTGATCGACAGTCACCTGTGGGAATTGACCTTCGGTCACACGGGCTTTGGTACCCCCGATCCATCTTGTGACTTAGATGGCCCGCTTGATGCCCGCAAGACAACCTCGGCTGAGGCGCTTGAAGGAATGCGGCGCAAGACCTTCCATTACCTTTATGATTTTGGCGATGCGTGGGAACACAGCGTCAAAATCCAGGGCATCGTCCCTGCCGATCTCACGGCAACTATCCTCGCATGCTCGACGCCACCGGTATGCGGTCACCAGAGGCTTCGGGCGGACGTTGGGGAGGCGTGTGCGTATCAAGCCATACTTCTTCACCGCGCTCTTACCGGTAACTGCCAGGTTTGCTTGGTAGTTTGCATGGGGATGTCCGTTTTTAGGCTCTGGATACAGGATATGTTTCCAAGCTTCTCGGCTTGAAACCGGCGGTAAGCTTGAAGATCCTCGGCAACGACGCGAAGAAGATAATCACAGTCGCCCGCCATCAAATGGGCTTCGACCACCTGATCAAGAGCCGCAATCTCGCGGATAAAGTGCTCGACGGTCCCCTGATCCTGACCTTTCAACCAGACACGCACAAACACCGTGAAGCCAAGCCCCACCTTGGCGGGATCGAGCAGCGCCACATAACGCTGAATGATGCCTGCATCCTCGAGCAATTTTACACGCCTTAGACAGGGCGACGGCGAGAGACCGACTTCCTGAGCCAATTCAACATTGGTGAGACGGCCATCGCGTTGCAAGGCGGCGAGAATCCGTGTGTCGATAGAATCCATCATCAGCATTAAATGCCATAGATCTATGACTTTTGCAGCACTTTATTGCCGCATGTGTCGAGGATTGAAGCGATAAAAGCGCAAAATATCAATGCTGGTGAAGTATAATGCGAGGGTCGGGCAAGCCCAATTGAGGATCCCAGCGACGCTGACATTCAATACCGCACATCGAGCCTTGGCCTATTTCAGGATTGCTGAAGAATGAGTGACAAACTTCACGCCGCCGCGCTGTCTTTGCGGAAGGCCTACCAAGGCAAGCCAATCCCACCGTTGAGGGATTATCTTGATATGGCCGACGTGGTTAGTGCCTATGCCATACAAAGCATCAACAACCGACACTGGGAGGAACAAGGGCGACGCATCGTCGGACGGAAAGCAGGTCTAACTGCAAAGGCAACGCAGGCCCAGTTCGGTGTGGATCAGCCTGACTACGGCACGCTTTTCGAAGATATGCGGATCGCAGATGGCGGCAATCTCGATCCAACGTGCTGCATCAAACCGAGAGCCGAAGGGGAAATCGCCTTCGTACTGGGCGCTGATCTGCCATCGGGAGTTACTTCGGTGGAAGACATCGGTAAAGCCATACTGAGCGTGCATGCCGCCATCGAAATTGTCGACTCGCGGATCCTGGATTGGAACATCACGCTAGCCGATACGATCGCTGACAACGGTTCCTCGGGATATTTTGTCCTAGGACATCAAGCCCACGACTTGGCCGACCTTGATCTGTTCACGGCCGGCATGGTGACGGTTATCAATGGGGAAGTCAGGTCTCTCGGGGCCGGGGCAGCAGCCCTTGGGCACCCCTTGAATGCGGCTGCGTGGTTGGCGCGTTGCCTGGCTAGCCATGACATGCCCTTGCGCAAAGGAGACATTTTGTTGACTGGCGCTTTGGGGCCAGTTTGCGAAATCCACGATGGAGACCACGTAGTGCTTCATGTCGGTGGACTTGGCTCTTGCGGACTCCATTACACAAGCGACTGACGCACTTCGCTTGGCATCTCGGTCAAATCTTGCCGGTAGGCCGGCTCACTATAACACATGCCTCCGGTCGGCCGACGGCAATCAGGCTGCCTGCATGACAGCATCTTAGGCGATTGGACGGCAAAGGATACGGAGAACGTAGATGGGAATGTCCAAGGGCGTACTGCCGCAAGACGAACAGGCGCTTAGCCCGCACAACACGCCGAGTTTGTGTCCAAATGCCCTAAAATATAGAACTATTGTGCAACAGGGGGGCTGGCCGATCTACAAAGTGGCTGGTCCGCTCAATCAAACGATGGAACGTTAACCGCCATGGCGAACACCCTTGACCAGCATGACGCTTCGGTACGAGAGATGATCGGCTTCATCGGTCTTGGCGTGATGGGACAGCCCATGGCGCTGAACCTGGCGAAGGCCAATGTGAACCTGATTGTCTGGAACCGCACCCAAGCAGCGGTTGAACCCTTGCGCGCTGCCGGGGCCGAGGTGGCCTCAAGCGTCGAACATGTCTTCAGGCAGGCCCGCACCGTGTTGCTCATGCTGGTTGACGAAACTGCACTCGACAGTGTCCTGAAGCGAGGAACGCCCGAATTTGCTTTGCTGGTTGCCGACCATATTGTGGTTTCGATGGGATCAAATTCGCCGGATTATTCCCGGCGCCTTGCCGTCGATATCTCGGCTGCCGGCGGGCGCTATGTCGAGGCGCCGGTTTCAGGTTCGCGCAAACCTGCCGAAGCGGGACAACTGGTATCGCTGCTCGGCGGTGAACCCGCGACGGTGGCGCAGGTCCGCCCCCTGCTCTTCGCGATGTGCCGGAAGACCGTGGCGTGTGGGCCGGTAGGCAATGCCCTCTTGATGAAACTGGCGATCAATCTGTTTCTCAACACCATGCTTGCCGGCCTGGCAGAGGCCTTTCATTTTGCCGACAAGCATGATCTTGGTATTGCCGCCTTTAAGGAAGCACTCGAAGCGGGGCCAATGAACAGCGATTTTACACAAGTCAAACTTCCCAAGCTCATCGCGCGAGATTTTTCCGTTCAGGCTGCAACGCAAGATGCCCTAAACAGTACCCGGCTCATTGCCGACGCCGCTCGTGTTGCCGGGATCGCTTCACCAATGCTTGACCTGGCCAGCAGTCTCTACGAAGAGAGCATCGGACTCGGCAATGCCCGTCTCGATATGTCCACCATTCTTCTCGCTATAGAAGCGCGGACTGACCGGCTGGATGTCAATCCTGCAGCGCGAACGTGAAGCCCATGAGGCAGAGCGTGCCCGGCGCCAATATCGCACGGTAGAACCCGAGAACTGCCTAGTGGTGCGTTCGCTGGAAAGTATCTGGGAGGACTACCTATGAGTATGTGGTCAATGCCGATCATACCGTGGTGCACATCATCGAGTGTTACCGCACGCAGGGCTTACTGCCCCATGTTGAGCAAACTTTCAGCCCCTTTGCCGAACCGTTCCTCAGCCTTGCCACAATTATCAAGCTCTATGTCTATGGCGACACCACGCCGGAAATCCGGCCAAGCTGGACAGGTTCGGCGCGGAATATCTGACGCCCTTCGCAGGCTTTTCACGCTAGGCGATCAAGCTGCGACTTGCATGGCCACTGCGCCGGGCACTGGCGCAAGGCGGAAAGGATGTTCTATGAATGATCATCACCGCAAGGCTCTGTTCGCCACCGCCCTACCCCCGCTTGATGAGGCGGCCCAGGATGCGAATCGCTCCCCGCGAATGCCGTTCTGGCATATAAAAGACGCGGGCGATGGGCATTCAACTATCGAACAGGCCTGGCTGGGCGATTTCATGCAACAGGTGGTGAGCGCCCCCACCACGCCTATCTGGATGCACGGCTTTGCCGGGCAGGTCCGCGCCGTGTGGTTCAATGTGCTGTCCGTCGGCTGGATCGGCCATTGGCATCCCAGCCCTCGCTTCAATGGGTCATTCCGATTTCTGATTCCTTGATGCCCAAACCATAGACCTGCGGCTGACAGTCCGCCTCAAGATCATATCGGACCTTCAGGCGCTTGGTCAGATGGCCACGCGTGCCCACCAACACGATGAGCCACCGACATGAAGCCAAGGGCAAATCGACCGATTATCTGCAAGGCACCTATGCCGCGCTGGTCGATGCGCGGCTGCCGGTGGATTTTGTCCATGAGAACGAGCAGAATGGCACGCAAGTTGACGAAGGTCGGATTCAATTCCGTTATCAATACGGAACGGTTCAGCCGCGCCGTGGTAAGCGAAGCCATCGCTCGCCTGCGCGCAGAAGGTCTGGTCGAAACCATTCAGGGCAGCGGGGCCTTTGTACGCGACCCGGAAATGCACAATGGCGGTCTGGATGCCACCACCCGGTCATCGGTCAAATCCTTGCTCGATCTTGTCTCTGCGCGCCGGGTGATGGAGGCGGAAATTGCCGAACTGGCAGCGCGCAGACGCACGCCAGCCCAAATGGCGGTGATCGAACAGGCCTGGCAACGCCTTTGCGCCGCAGAGGATGCCAATGAGGATGGGATTGCCGAGAATTTCGGTTTCTACTCGGCCATCGCGGCGGCCAGCGGCAATGTCTATTAGTTCAAGCTGACCGAAGTGCGGGCGCGCAACATCGCCATCGCCATCGGCATCGGCATCGGCATCACCCGCGTGAACGAAGCCCGACGCAAGGATTTTTCCATCGAGACCAAGGCCGAGCATCTGGCACAGCTCGAAGCTTTGCGGGCGGGCGATCCCGATGCAGCGTGTCAGGCTGCGATCCGCCATCTTGGTCGCTCCGCCGATCGGATTCGATCGGCGGAAAAGGAATTCTGGCAATCGAGCGGAGCGTCAGTGCGCAATCTCGTTTAATTTGAAGGGATAGGCCGCGCCCTGCGTTTAATCGGGTTTGCACTGTCGGGCGCGGCCGCAACATCTGAATGGCGGAAACCCGGCCTTATCTGGCTGTTCCCGGCCTTTGCCGTTACATTCGATAGGTGAGAGTGAGTATTGCTGAGGGCTGGGTTTTTCGCTGAACAAGGGGGCTGTTCTGCGCGTCTCCTATCAGCGAGATGACGCCCCCTGTCGCGCTTAGCGTAATCCGGTCATTAAGGCGATATGCGGCAGTGATCGTGCCGCCAACATCCTTCATACCAGCTCCGGTTGTGAATTTTGGCAGCCCGGAGGCCTCAAATTCGGCCGTCGTCACTCCAAAATATCGGTCATTATGCTTGCGATCGGCCCAGGTTGTCGTGATGGCAGGCGTCAGCGAAAAACGGGATGACATCTTGACGGGGTAAGCAAGGCTGGCATCGACTATCATACCTTTTGTGCCGCCCGAGATGATCTTGATTGCCCCCAGAGTCGCCACAAGCCCCCCGGCGCGGATATTGGTGAAAAGTCTTGCACCAATCCCGTCACTCAGCCTGTTAATGCCGGAAGGGATATCCCGATTGCGATAGCCCTGAACGAAAATTCCACTGACACCGATGTCGAAATGTTTGCTTCTGATCGGCAAAACGCCAATGCCGTTGCGCAGATTGGCAAAGAACCAGCCTTCACGAATATCGATCGCGGGGATGGGAAGTACCCGAAGGCCAGTGGATCCCTGATAGGCAGGAGTAGCCGCGACGCCCACGCCGAGAACGATATGGTCCTGATCGCGTGTTTGGGCAGGGCTCTGCGCCCGGGCTGGGCCCGAGGTACCGGTGCACACTGCAAAGACCAGCATCATGCCGGAATACCTGTAGCGTCCGTTGTTTCTACTCATCATGACTGGATACGCTTTCTTGGCAGGCGCCGGCGAAGACCGGCGGTTTTTCTGGATTTATCGAGAGAGCTGCTGGTTTTTTCCGCCAAGATGCTCGGCAGCGGGTTCTTCATGTGCATTTGACAGCAAAGCCCTCGCGGATAAGATACGAAGCGCATCTTATCCGCGAGGGCTTTGCTGTCAATAAGATTCGATATGTATCTTATATGTATGCATGCCGACGGCAACTGCACCAACTTAGCAACGATAATGCTCACTTGAGCCAGTCGCGCTGCGTGGTGACCCAGCTGCAATCGGAAGCATCGGATCCCCGGTACCGAGGGATGGTTTCTGGACAGACCCGTTGATGTTATGCGACACCGCCAAAAATCTTGGAATTACCAGTCACAAAAATCCACAATTCCACAATAAAAATTATAATTATTTATAATTATAAATAATTACGGAGAATTTCTTCAAAATACACTTGAATGAAATTCATTCGCGCAAACTATGAATCGCATCAATCATATACTTTGACGCATTGACATTTGAATTTACTAATGACTGCAATTGCAGGCCGTCAGCCATTGCAATCAATTGCCGTGCATTTGATTCAGGATCAATATTGGCTCGGATCGTTCCTGCAGCCTGCTCTTCACGGATTCGTTGCGCCAAATTGGCTGCAACATTGTCAAATCTCTGTTTGAAAAATTCGTGGGCCGGGTGGTTTGGGTCCACGGCCTCAGCGGCAAAATTAAGGTAGAGGTGGACAACACCGGGGATGGCTATGTTGCGCTGCAATTGTTCGGCAAAAGTATCAAGAGTGACAACACTGGACTTCGATGCGGCCCGCGCATCCTCGTCCCATCGCATGATAACGCTTTGCAGCAGGTCTTCGCGGCTGCCAAAATAATAGAGGATATGCGCCGGTTCGATATTCAGCGCGCGACCGATCTCACGCAGAGATGGATTACGCAATTCCTGACGGGCGATCTTGAGCATCAGCCCTTTGAGAATTTCCTCACGCCGGGCTGCCCCTTTGGGTGAAGCCCCGACGGCCGCCGGGCTCGTGCGCCTTGGCCTGCCCAATTTCTTAGGCGTTTGCTGGGTATTATTGACTTTCTGCGCCAAGGTGACTGGTCCTGATAGCTCTGCTCTACCTCATTTGCACAGGTGGACCGGTAGCAACAACGGCATTTTGCCCAGGCGGCGGCAAGCGTTGACCGCCGCCTGGCCCGTCGTTACACCTGCCTCGCTATGCTCATGGCAAGAGCGGCGTCGTGATCCCATTGCCGCAACGTATCGCCCGCCAAGGCCGCCAGGGGCGAACCGGACAAGGATCGCAAGACTGCGCGGTGGGCGCTTTCATAGATGGTGGGCTGTCCGGTGGTGCTGTCGCCCGCGATATGAAACGCGGTGGCGGGCCGGGCCGCCGGATCGCTCCACACCTGCAAACAGGCGCTTTCGGTCCGCCCATGTGTCAACAAGCGGTGATGGCCGCCGCCCGCCCGGCTTTGCACCGCGTTCATGCGCAACAGCACCGATGCCTCGCCATGGGTGGCCTCCAGCGTGGCCACGGCCTGCCCCGCATCGGCGGCGGTGTGAACAATCGCCTTGGGCGCAAAACCGGCAGCGCGCGCCAGACGCAATTGCTGCAACACCAGATCAGCGATGGGCACCTCGCCTTGTCCTGTGATCGTGACCGTTGAATAGGCCCCGGCCAGACCCGCGCGGAAGGGCGCCACCGCCGGATTGTCGGCATGGATCTCGCACAGGGTGATGTCTGCGCCAATGGCCATCACCTCCGCCAATCGCCCCGCCGCGCCTGCCTGCGGGTCGATCAGGATGAAGCGCTTTTGCCCGCCCTGCATCGCGGCCAACAGGCGCGCTGGCCAATCGCCCTGACCGCTCAGCAGAACGACATCCCCGCCCGTTTCAACCAATCGCACCGATGCGGGCAACGAAGCAGCCAAAGCCTTGGCCCACGCGGGGCTGATACCATCGCCTTGTATGGAAAGAATGCTCATTGCCCGGCTCCCTGTTCGATCAACGCGGCGGCCTGTTCGGCAATCGCCAAGGCAAAGGTGAAGTCCTGCACGATCTCATCGGGGTCCGGCGGCGGGGCCTCTGCGCGCAGCATCGCGGCGATGGCCAGCCATTCCCCGGCATAGCCGTTTTGCGCCATCGGGGGCTGGCTGATGACGTGATCCTGCGTGGTCAAGCTCGCCTGCCCCGATCCGGCCATGACGAAGGAGGGCGTGAATTCGGCATGGGCCTGCCAGTCGGAAGCCGTAGCCGTCAGCGTCCATTCCGGGCGCCAATGGCCGTGCATGAAGGCAAACATGTCCACCATCTGCTCGCCCGCGCGCAGGGTCAGCATATAGCCAAAGGGGGCGAGGCGAACCGCATGAAGAACCTGCGGCGCCGAAGGATCGACCAGCAAGCGCCGCACCAAAGGCAGATCATGGATCGCCAGCCCCATGACGGCGGCATGGATCACCATGGCCTCGGTGCGCTGCGCCGGGGGCGGCGCAGGCATGGGATGGATCACCTCATTGGCCCAGCCATCAAAGCGGGCGTTGGGCGGCAGGATGATGCAGGATCGCACCAGCGAGGGGGCGCTCTCCTGCTCCTTCACCTTCTCTGCCATAAATCGCCACGCCGGGTCGAACAGATGCATCGCGCCAACCACGACCATGCCGCCGGTCTCGCGCGCCGCGCTGGCAATCGCATCGGCCTCCTCCAGCGTCGAGCAGAGCGGCTTTTCCACCAGCACCATGCGCTTGCCAGCCCGCAGCGCGGCGATGGTCTGGGCCGCATGGAACTGGGCCGGGCTGCCGATGACGACCACATCGACGGCGGGATCATTCACCAGCGCCTCCAACGTGGGCGCGGCCATCGCGCCGCAGGTTTGCGCCGTTGCCATGGCCAGTTCGGGATGGACATCCCAGATCGCGCGCACCGCAAAATCATCCGAAAGCGCCGCCAGCGCGGGCAAATGGATCGAGCGGGTCACCAGCCCCGACCCGACGATGCCAACACCCAAAAGGCGGTGGCCTTGTGCTGTTATGTTCATGGTTTCCATCCTGAAATCTGTTTCAACGTTTGGAAGCGGGCAGCGCAAAGGCCGAATAGCCCGAGCCTGCGGGCGCTTTGGGATCGCGCGCGCTGCTGGTGGCGATCACCACGAATTGGCGGCCACCGGCCATATAGGTGATGGGGGTGGCAACGCCTGATTGCGGCAAGGTTGCCTGCCACAATACCTTGCCCGTCGCCGCGTCATAGGCGCGCATCTGCCGGTCATAGATCGTCGCCCCGATGAACAGCAGCCCGCTGGCCGTGACAATCGGGCCGCCGTAATTTTCGGTGCCGGTGGGGGCCTGCCCCGCCTGCGTCAGCGCGGGATATTCGCCAAAAGGAATGCGCCAGAGATACTCGCCGCTGTTCATGTCGATGGCGCTCAGCGTCCCCCACGGCGGGGTGATGGCGGGATAACCATCGGCGTCGAGGAATTTGCGATAGCCGGTGAAGATATAGCGCGCGACGGCCTCCTTGCTCGCGGCGCCCTGCTTCGGTTGTTCCCCATGCCTCAGATAATCCATCAGGCCCGTCATCTGCGGCGCCAGATGCGCAAAGCCCGGCATGCGGCCCTTGCCCTTCATGATGATGGTGGCAATGTCGCCCTCCAGCCGCCGGTTCGCAACGCCTTCGAGCGAGGGGAAATTGGGCGGCGATCCCTTGCGGTCTATCCCGTGGCAACTGGCGCAGTTCTGCTGATAGGTCGCAGCGGCCTGATCCTGCGACACTTTGGTCAGCGCGCCGGTCCACGCCACATCATTGGCGTTGATATACAAAATGCCGCGCCCGCGCGCGATGGCCTGTCCGCCCCATTCGGCCCCGCCGTCATAGCCAGGAAAGACAATGGTCCGCTTGTCCACCGCCAGCGGGGCAAAGGGACCGTCACTGACGAATTCGGCAAAGGCCTTGGCCGCCTCGTCATGGGCCGCAGGGGTGCGTTGGGTCAGCATGTCGGCGGTCAGCCGCTGGCGCGCATAGGGCGCAGGCAGACGCGGCATGGGCTGGGTGGGCGAACTGGCCTCACCCGGCGTCAGGCTGCGCGGAATCGCGACCTCGTCAATCGGGAACAGAGGCTTGCCGGTGACGCGATCGAACAGGAACAGCACGCCATGCTTGGTCGCCTGCGCAACCGCGTCAATCGAGCGGCCATTGCGTTTCACCGTCAGCAGGACCGGCGGGCTGGGCGGATCGCGGTCGAGAATGTCGTGATGCACCAGCTGAAAATGCCAGAGCCGCTTGCCGGTAAGCGCATCCAGCGCGACCAGCGAATTGGCGTAGAGATTGTCGCCCTTGCGATCCGCGCCATAAAAGTCGCTGACCGCCGATCCGGTGGGAACAAAGACGATGCCCCTCGCCTCGTCCACCACCATGCCGGCCCAATTGTTGGCGCCACCAGCGGTCTTCCATGCGTCCTTGGGCCAGGTTTCGGCCCCCGCCTGTCCGGGCCGGGGGATGGCGTGAAAGGCCCAGCGCAAGCGCCCGGTGCGCACATCATAAGCGCGGATGGCGCCCGGCGCGGCAGGTGAAGATTCGGCCGTGCGAAATCCCACAATGGCCAGACCCTTCCAGATCGTCGCAGGCGTGGTCAGGGCAACGGCGACCTTCTCCGGCGCGCGCCCAAGGCCAAGGCGCAGGTCGATCCGTCCCGATGCGCCAAACCCGGCAATCGAGGCCCCCGTCTTGGGGTCGAGCGCATGGAGATAACCGCCCGCGCCAACCAGCAGGCGCTTGTCCGCCCCCGCCGTCCAATAACTCAATCCGCGCACCGGTTGCAGATTGGCATCGGGCAGGACGCGCCGCCACAATTCGCGCCCTGTCGCGCCATCAAGCGCCAGAACGGTCTGGTCTGGCGTCATCGCATAAAGCACGCCGTCGATCGCCAGAGGCGTGGTCTGAAGCCCGCCCGCCCCTGTTTCGATCCGCCACGCAGGGGCCAGCCCCGCGACATTGGCGGCATTGATCTGCGTCAGCCCAGAGAAGTGATCGCCTCCTGGATTGCCGTGATAGGCTGCCCAATCGCCCGCCCCCCGCCCCATCGCCACACCGCCCAGCAAGGCAAGCCCCATGACCGCCCCGCCGGCATGACGCGCCCATTTCGGGGGTGACGAAATTTTTTTTACTGCCACCTCAATCATCCTCTTCCTCCCCGGCTTGTTGTGAGGTAATTTAACATCATTAAAAAATAAGGCCAGCAAAAATTCCGCGCAAAAATGCCAATCAAATATCTGTTTAATTGTAATATTTTGAGTTGCCCTACGCGAGAATCAGTGATCGGCAGCCGCCGAGAATGGGCCGGAGAGGAAAACGATGTCTGACGGAGAAATTTCCGCGAGCATGCCAAAACCGGTCACCGGTGGCTTCATGGCGCTTTATGCCTTTACCCAATATGCGCATTGGCTGGCGATCCTGACCCCGGTGACGATCACCATCGCCATGCGGATCGGCCAGATCGCAACGCCTGGCGAAAAGAACGCCTATCTGGCGACGATCATGTCGATTGGCGCCTTTTGCGCGATGGTGGCGGCGCCCATCTGGGGCGCGATCTCTGACCAAACCACCGCGCGGATCGGGCGGCGCAAGTTCTGGATCGTGGCGGGTTCGCTCTTCCTGCTCACCGGCCTCTCGATCATGGCATTCAGCCATTCGCTCTGGCTGTTCGGGCTGGGCTGGCTCATCTGTCAGGTCGGATCAAATGCGGCGCAGGCCTCCCTCAACGCCATCCTGCCCGATCAGGTGCCGCTGGAACAGCGCGGGCGGATGTCCTCCTTTCTGGGCCTGACCACGGTCATTGCCATGGTGTCGGGCACGTTCATCACCCAATTTACCCATCAGAACAGCGTGGCGATGTTTCTGGTGCCATGGCTGCCCTATCTGGTGGCGGTGCTGCTGGTGCTGCGGTTTCTGCCCGATGCGCCTTCGCAATCGACCGATGGCATTTCGCTGGCAACGGTCTTTTCGGCCTTTCGGGTCAATCCATTCCGTGATCGCGACTTTGGCCTCGCCTTTTCCTGCCGTTTCCTTCTGACCACCGGCAACTCCTTTGTGCAGACCTATCAGGTCTTTTTGCTGATGGATGTGGTAGGGCTGGCATCCGGACAGGTGCCCGGCGCAATGTTCACTGTCACGGCATCAATCGCTGTGCTGGGAGTGATCGTGACTCCGTTGGCAGGGACCGTGATCGACAAGACCGGGCGCATGAAGCCACTGGTCGTTGGTGCCGGCCTCCTGGTCACGCTGGGCCTCCTTGCGATCAGCCGGACGACATCGCTGACCCCGCTGATCGTCGCCATGGTCGTGTTGGGCGTCGGTAAGAGCATCATTTATGCGCTGACCACAGCACTTGCAGCCAGCGTACTGCCCGACAAAGGCAGTGCAGCCAAGGATATGGGCATCATCCAGATCGCCAGCAGTCTGCCGCAATCGCTGGCCCCTGCCATCGCGCCGCTGTTTCTTGCCATCGGCGGCGGGCATTCCAATTATGAGGCGGTGTTCATTGCCGCTGCGATTTTTGCAGGTTTCGGCACATTGGCGATCCTCCCCATCCGTCATGTCAAATAACTGAAAGGTCGGTTTCATGTCATCCAACCCCAAGCTCGAAGGGCTGGTGCAAAGGGAAAAGGATCTTGTCCTTGCCCGGTTTAATCCAGATGATGCGTGGTGGCTGGGCTGCTTCCTGCGCGACGCGGCGCAACGGTCACAGGCCCCTATTGCGATCGAGATTTCAGTCGGGCCAACCCTTTTGTTCAGCACGCTTTTGCCCGGCGCGACGGCAGACAATCTGGGCTGGATCAAGCGCAAGGTGGCCATTGCCTGGCGCTATCAGCTCTCCAGCTATGCCATGAACCAGAAGTTTGCTGCGGGCGAGAACATGTTCGAGCGCTTTGGCCTTGACCATGCCACCTATGCGGCGGCGGGCGGCGCGGTGCCGATCCGTTTGGCGGGCGTGGGCATGGTGGGTGTGGCGGCCGTGTCGGGCTTGCCGCAACTTGATGATCACAACCTGGTGCTTGGGGCGCTGGATGCGCTGCAGGTCCATCAAAAGAACCCCAACGGAGAAGCCTGATGAGTGAAGACAGCCTGGTCGAAAATCAGTTTCGTCCCTTATTCGATGGCAAGACGCTGTCCGGCTGGCGGGCGATCCCGCGCATCTATGGTCGCCGCCAGCCAGGCGGGCCAATGGTTCATGAGATGTGGATTGAGCAAGGCAGACCTCTGCCGTTCGAACCTGAAAAGCACCCCGCGCATTGGTTCGTCGAGGACGGATATATTGTCGGCGAACAGGAATTTCCCGGCAGCGGCTATGGCGGCTATCTGATCACCGAGGACACGTTTGGCGATTTCGAACTGGTGCTGGAGGCGCGGCCTGACTGGCCCGCCGACACCGGCATCATGGTGCGCCGCCTGCGCGATGACTGGAGCGGGTTTCAGATCCTGCTCGACCACCGCGAAAGCGGAGGGATCGGCGGATTTTTCGGCAATGGCCTGGCATCCTTCATGGCCGCGCCCTTCAAGATTACCGCTCTGCGGGACGCCGAAGGCCGGGTGATCGGCATGCAGCCCGATATGCCCGAAAATTCACAGGAACCGCTGCAGCCCGAACAGCTTGCCCGCCTGACCTATGCCGCCGATGTTCAGGACTTCCTGAAAGCCTGGAAGTGGGGCGAGTGGAACGAGATGCGGATCAGGGTGGTGGGCTCGATGCCGGTCATCACCACTTGGGTCAATGGCGTGAAGATTGCCGAACTCAACACCGCCACGATGCAGGCGCCCGATTATGACCCCGAGGCCATTCTGGGCCTGCTGGGCACGCGCGGGCATATCGCGCTGGAGGTTCACGACAACGATCCGATCTTCAAGGATTCGCGCTGGGGCCACGGGGCGCAATGCCGGTGGCGCAACATCCGTATCCGGGAACTCTGATCGCTTGATCTGATGCCTCATAAGTCATGACGCGGGAGGCGCGGGGCTGCGTCTCCCGTTAGAGACATGCACGCTAAAAAAACAAGGGATGACCATGAAAACCGTAGCATATCTGAAACTTGCGGTCTGCGCACTGCTGGCTTTGTCGCCCGTCGTTGCCCACAGCACAACCGATGGAAAATTCCACCCGCTCTTTGATGGTAAGAGCCTAAAAGGCTGGCGTTCCATTCCGCGCGTGGCGGGCAGCCTTTATCCGGGCGGCCCCTCCGTTGACGATATGCGCAAGGCCCGCGGCATCCCTTTACCCATCGAACCGGAAAAGCATCCGGCTCACTGGTTCGTCCAGGACGGCATGATCGTTGGCGAACAGGAAAAGCCCGGCAGCGGCTATGGCGGCTATCTCATCACCGAAAAGACTTATGGCGATTTCGAACTCGTGCTCGAAGCACGCCCTGACTGGCCGGCCGATACGGGCGTAATGCTGCGCCGGGGGATGAATGACTGGGCCGGGTTTCAGGTGCTGATTGACCACCGGGAAAGCGGCAGCATCGGCGGCTTTTTCGGCAATGGTCTGGCCTCGTTCATGGCGGTGCCGTTCAAGTTCAATTCGGTGCGGGATGCCAATGGCAAGCCCGTCGGTATGAAGTTGGACAGACCGGAAACCTCAATCGAGCCCGTCACGCCCGAACAGGTGGCACGCCTCGATTATGCGGCCAAGCCCGATGATTTCCTGAAAGCGTGGAAATGGGGCCAGTGGAATGAAATCCGCATACGTGTCGTGGGTGCGATGCCGGTCATCACCACATGGGTGAATGGCGTGAAGATCGCCCAGATCAACACCGCAACGATGAAAGCGCCTAATTACGACCCCAAGGAGATCCTGAACCAGCTTGGCCCGCGGGGCCATATCGCATTGGAGGTCCATGACAATGACGCGGTATTCAAGGATGCCCGCTGGGGACGCGGCGCCCAGTGCCGCTGGCGGAACATCCGAATTCGTGAATTGTAATTTCACAAAAATTTCACGCAAATAAAACTCGTCAATTCTAAATAAGATTTGCACCTCCCGTCGTCATTCTCTGCGACGATGACGGGAGTTGCCTCGGAATTTATAAATCATTATTGATACAATTAAGAAAGGAATCACATTAATTTCGATATAGATTATTGCATTCATCATGAAATTTTTCCAAGCTTACGGAAAATAAGTGGCTTCTTGTAAATTTAGAGCATTACCACTGTGCTTCATGCCGGAAGTCGTTGACTCAGGAGTTGCCTTTCGTCAGTTGTGGCTGACATTTCATAACAAAAGTTCTCGAGAAACATGACAGACCATCCCGCCACGCGGCGCCGCGGCGCCGAATTGGAAGATGCCATTCTCGCTGCAGCATGGGAAGAACTGGCTAACAGCGGTTATTCTCACTTCACTTTCGAGGCAGTCGCAAAGCGTGCCGAAACAAGCAGGCCGGTACTATATCGCCGTTGGCCGACGCGAGCCGGTCTCGCGTGTGCGGCAATCGTGCGCCATATTAGGAGGAACCCGTTAAACGTTCCCGATCTGGGCGACCTGCGCGAAGAAGTCTGCTTGCTGATGCGCCGTTTCGCTGATCGTTCGCCACCGCCGCAACTTCGCCTGATTATCGAAATGAGCGAAGATATGGCGGCCGAAAACACCAGCTTTATGGACGCCCGCTTCCAGGATGCGCCCATGCAGCAGATCATTGAACGTGCCATTGCACGCGGGGAGGTGGCGAGGGAAAAAGTCACGGCGCGGGTGCTTCGGGTTCCTCTCAGCCTTGCCCTGCACGAAGCCGTGGTCAGCGGACGGCAAATTTCCGACCAAGCAATCTCGGAAATTGTGGATCAGATATTTCTGCCTCTTGTAGTGTCCGGCTGACCGCCGACACGCTCAAAATAGGCCGCCCATATCACACAGGCCTGACCGCAATGCTTTCTGAGATTGCTGATTATTCTGCTGAAGGATGAGAAAGTTTGGCAAGCGGATGAGGCGGCGTCGGCAGCAAAAAGACCGCGAGCAGAAGCGCAGTTGCTGCAATCCAGAAGCAAAACTTATAGGCATCGCCAAAGGCCAGAACATAGGCCTCGCGGCGCAGCAAGCCGATCATACCCCCTGCCCCATGATCCAGAAAGTCCATGCGTGGCTGATTCAGATAAGTACCTTTAACGAAAGAGTGAACCGCTTCGCGCTTGCGGATCAGGGTTGTCAGAACCGCTGTTGCAAATTCCGGTCCTATAACTCGGGGGATCTGGATATAGGCAACCAGGCTGATCAAATCCTCGCGCGCCGCATTGGCAACAGTCATGGCGATACAGGTCAGCAAGACCGCAGAATTCCCCATACCGATCAACACGCTCATGAACGCAAAGTCATCTGCTCGCCACACATAGGTAATGTCGCTGCCAAGCCAGCAACCTATCATGACCAGCAACAGACCTACCGCCAGCGAAAGCCGAATATCTCCGCGCCGGATCGACCAGATTGTCAATGGGATGGCCACAATCTGGACCAGATCAATCCACCACAGGGCCGTGCCGGACTGGACCGGCTTGAGATGGCCAACGGTGGTCAGGAAGTTCGGGATCAGGAGCGATGTTGCCGCGCTGGTCATTCCAAACATGGTCACAATGATCAAAGGCAAATAGATATTGCGTTGCCGCAGCGGCGCGGGATGGGCAAAGGGTACGGGAGAAATGAATTGCCAGCCAATCGCCGCCAAAATCAACGCGACGCCTCCGCCCAACAGCCCGATAATCGTTCCCGAAGCGTCCCAATCTAATCTGTTGCCTTGGTCAAGCCCCAGATAGATCGAGGTCAGTCCGAGGCAAAACATGAGCAATTCGCCCATATCCGTCCGCTTCCACAGATCCCAGTTGGGTTCACGCGCGGGAAAACTGACGGCGGCCAATAACAGGAATGCGACGCCCGCTAGGGCGGCTTGCCAATATATCGCCTGCCATCCGATATTTTCCACGAACCAACCGCTAAGCGACACCCCAGTGTGCAAGGCGAGTGTCAGTCGGACAGAATAGAGCCCCAATGCAATTAGCCAGAAGCGCGGAGAAAGGCTGCCAAAGACAATGGCGAGCGTAGCCGGGACAAAGCAGCCCAGCAAAAAGCCATCCAGAATATGCAGGCCAAAGATCATCGGAATACCCACGGCCAGCGGCGTCAGCATCATCGAGAGTATGAAAATCAAAGCCGACGTCACCAAGACCCGACGAGGCCCAAACATGACCACCATCAAAGGCACGATCGGCGCAGACAAAAGTTGCGCAGCATTCGTCGCGCTATTGAGCCACGATCCTTCATCAACGCTAAGGCCATAGGCCCCGCGAATATCTGCCAGAGAAATGCCAAAGTCGCGGGTAAAAAGGCTGGTCATCAGCGTCCCCAGAAGGACTGCGCAGACCGCGCCCAAGGGTCGGGCATTCGCATTTCCGCGAAGCAGCGAACCGACAAAAAACGCCATCGTTTGCCGACAGCCCATCGACTTTGACATGATCCGATCAAGCTCCGTGCGTGTTGATGCGCGTCGTCACGGACATGCCCGCACGCAGGCGAGTAATCAGCGGCTGGCCAGGGTCAAGGTCGATGCGCAAAGGGATACGCTGGGTCACTTTGGTGAAATTGCCCGTGGCATTGTCGGCAGGAACTGCGGCAAACGATGCGCCGCTTGCCGGGGCCAGTCGCGAAACCTTGCCCGACAGGCGCTGGCCGGGAAAACTGTCGATCATGATCTCAACCGGTTGGCCCGGAGCGATCCGTGCCAGCTGAGTCTCCTTGTAATTGGCGACGATATAGGGTTGCGTGCGTGCGACAAAATTCACAACCGCCGTACCCGGGTTGAGCAGGCTGCCCAATTGCACAAAGCGCTGACCAACGGTGCCATCAGCCGGAGCTACAATGCTGGTATAGGACAATTGGATCTTGGCCGTTTCGAGTGCCGCTTCAGCCGCCATGACATCGGCCTTGCGTTGCGGCCGCTGGCCCATCAGCACGTCGAGTTGGCGGTTCTGCAAATCGACAGCCGCTACGCTGGCGGCGTGGGTGGCGCGCACAACTGCTGCATTGGACATAGCGCTGTCAGCTTCCTGACCCGTCACCGCCCCCGAATCGGCCAGCGCGGTGAAGCGCCGGTTGTCTTGATCGGCCAGACGCAGGCGACTTGAATTACTGACGACGTTGGCACGGGCCTGCGCAATCACCGCGCGTTGTGCGGCGATTTCATGGTCGAGATTGTCCAGAACTGCCTTCGCTTTGGCCAGGGCGGCCTCGGCATGAAGAACTGCGGCCGAGGCTTCACGGTCATCCAGTTGCACCAGAACTTCACCGGCATGAACCTGTTGAAAGTCCGAGAAATTGACCTTTGTGACGTAGGCGGATGTCTTGGCATTCAGGACCGACGTATCGGTCTGCACCGTGGCATCGTCTGTGGATTGCGATACACGGTTGGCCTCAACGCTGTTCCATCGGATCGAGACCAGCATCACACTTGAAATCACCAGGATCAGGATGCCCCACGGAACAAGGCGCAGCCATGGGATCGTATCCCGACCGGTCGAACTTGGAGTTGCTACATTCGTATCTGACATGAGGTTTGGTCCACGAATTTGAAAATCAGACGCCGCCGCCCAAGGCTCGCACCAACCCCACATTCAGGATGAAGCGGCGCGTTTCGAGCTGGGAGACTGCCCGCCTGGCCGAGATCATGGTGTTTTCTGCCGACAGCACAGCGATATAGGTGAGAAGGCCGCCGCGATATCGGATCAGCGCCGTCTTATAGGCAGTTTCCGCAGCATTGAGCGCGGCCTGTGCATGAACAAGTTCCGGGGACAGCGCGCGCTGACTGGTCACCACCACGGCGACATCCTGAAGCGCATGCAGAAGAGCGTCATTATAGCTGGCAACGGCAGCATCATAATCGACGTGGGATGCCCGCAGGTTGGCCCGCAGCGCCCCGCCGCGGAAAATGGGCAGGCTGATCGCCGGACCGAAATTTCCTGCCATCGAGGCCACGTTAAAAAACTGATCCAGGCCCAGCGATTGCGGGCCGATCGCACCGGCCAGATTGATGCTGGGGTAAAAGCCCGCCCGAGCGACCTTGATCTGCGAAGCGGAAGCCTCGACGCGCAGGCGTGCGGCGCGCACATCGGGACGCCGGCCCAATAATTCGGCGGGCAGATTGGCCGGCAGACCAAATTGGACAATCGCCGGGTCGGCAGGGCGTTTGATTTCCAGAGCCCGATCCGGCCCTGCCCCCAACAAAGCCGACAGACGCAGCCGCGTTAGTTCCGCCAGTTCCTTGCTGCTTTCCAAGGCCTGCCCTGCAGTTTCCAGCGCGCTTACAGCCTGGGCTTCTGAGGCCAGCGTTTCCAGCCCGAAGGATCGGCGTTGCTTGACCAGATTGACAGTCCCTTCGCGCACATGGACCGTCTGTTCGGCCAGATCAACGTCACGCAATTGGCCAAGCAGTTCGGCATAGACCGAAGCCACACCAGTGGTCAGCAGCAACCGCGCCTGCGCTGCATCGGCCCTTGCAGCCTGCGCTGAGGAAATGGTCGAGGCCAGCGCGGCGCGGTTCTTGCCAAAAAAATCGAGCCCCCATTCCATACCGATACGGGCGGCAGCCATTTCATTAACGCCCTTTGGCACGGCGGCATAGGGCATACCGTTCCAATAGCTCAACTTGGCCTCGCCGATCGAACCACCAAGGTTGAAATGCGGCAAGTCTTCTGCGCGCGTCCCCTCGATGACGGCCTCGGCGCGGCGGACCCGCGCTGCGGCAATCTCGAGTGAGGGGGAATGGGTTATGGCCTCAGCGATCAGAGCGTCGAGTTGAGGATCCTGATACTGGCGCCACCAGTCATCCTGCGGCCATTCCCCGGCAGGTGCCGCCAGCGTGGTCGAAGACTTGAACTTCTCAACATTGGCAAGCTCTGGCCCCTTTTCCATCTTAGGCAGGCTCGCGCATCCGCCAAGCGCCAAGCCAAGCGCAGCAGAGGCGGCGAATGTCCAGACAATCGGGGGGAAGTGGTTCTTCATGGTGGCGTAACTTTACAACTCTGGGCGCGACCGGACCAGCCCGGCCGCGCCTCAGTATGGGCAATCAGAACGGATAGGGTTGATTGGCAGGTTCGATCGTTACCCACTTGAGTTCGGTGAACTCATCAATGACCGCCTGGCCATCAAATCGACCATAACCGCTCTGCTTCATGCCGCCATATGGGGCCTGAGCCTCGTTCTGGACCGTGGCACCATTGATGTGGACACATCCGGCATCAATCTGGCGGGCAACCTCCAAAGCGCGGGTCACTTCGCGACCAAATACTGCCGAGGAAAGGCCATATTCTGTATCATTGGCCACTCGAACCGCTTCATCGCAATCCTTTACGCGGACGATCGTGGTTATCGGACCAAAGGTTTCCTCATCATAGATGGCCATATCCGGGGTAACGTGGTCGATAATTGTGGCGGGCATTACCGCGCCTTGCGCCAATCCGCCAATGGCTAGCTTCGCGCCCTTCGCCAAGGCGTCATGGATAAGACCATTAATACGTTCGCCCGATTTGCTGTCGACCAGCGGGCCGACGACGGTGCCGGCATTGTCGAGCGGATCGCCGGCAGGCAACTGCGCGACCTTGGCGACGAATTTTTCGACAAAGGCGTCAGCAACGGTTTCATCGACAACAAAGCGCTCCGTCGACATGCATATCTGCCCCTGGTAGAGGAAAGCGCCGAAGGTCGCCGCATTCGCCGCGCCATCCAGATCGGCATCATCAAGCACGACAAACGGGGCCTTGCCGCCCAGTTCGAGCAGGCAGCGCTTGAGATGTGCAGCACTCTTTTCGGCGATGATCTTGCCGACCTTTGTGGAGCCGGTAAAATTGACGCGTCGGACCGCTTGGTGGGCGATCATCTTGTCGATGATTTCTGGCGCATCCTTGGGCGCATTGACAATGAAATTGAGAACACCTGCCGGCAGACCCGCTTCATAAAACGCTTCAGCGACCAGCGCATGCGTGCGCGGGCTAGCTTCCGATCCACGGAACAGGACGGTGTTGCCCAGCGCAATCGGATAGGCAATCGCTCGGGCAGCGAGCAGGATCGGACCATTCCAGGGAACGATGCTGAGCACCACGCCGACCGGCTGCCGCAGCGTCATCGACAGTGTGCCCGGCTTGTCCGTCGGGATCGTTGCGCCCTGTGCCTGGGTCACCAGGCCGGCCGCTTCACGCAGCAGCGTCGCCGACCCCATCACGTTGAAGGCCGCCCAGAGAGCCGACGCGCCTACCTCTTCAGCCATTGCCTGGACGAAGGCATCCTTCTTGGCTTCCAGCCTGTCGGCCGCAGCCAGCAGAATCGCACGCCGCTCGTTCGGGCCGGTCTTCGACCATGTTTTGAAAGCGGCCTGCGCCGAATCGAGCGCCCTCACCGCATCCTTCACACTGGCAGCTGCGGCGCGAGTCACCGCCTTACCGGAAATCGGATTGAGCCGTTCGAACACTTCACCGGTTTCCGCATCGACCGATTGGTTATCGATCACGAGGCGAATATCCATCTGTTTTCTCCATCAAAAGGCGGCCTTGCCGCTCGATCTTTTGGCCATGGGAGCGTCGGCGCAACTGAGTCGGCGTTCTCGACTGGTCGCTGCTCCAGATAGCGATGACTTACGCATTGTCAAATATATTGCGCATTGACTAATTTTCAACTCAGCTTATCTGGCCCGTTCTCGGAAGAGCCGCAGAGCGCGACCCTTCTCAAAAAGGAGGTCAAAATGGAGAAAGTTGTCGAACCGATTGCCATGCGCGCTGCGGTCATCCGCGAGGCCGGCGGTGAATTCCGGCTTGAAAATGTGACACTTGGATCGCTTCGCCCGACAGAAGTGCTTGTCCGGGTTGTGGCAACGGGTGTTTGCCACACCGACATGGTGGTGCGGAATCAGGACTATAGCGCGCCCTTGCCGATGATCCTGGGCCACGAAGGCGCGGGCGTGGTCGAAGCGATTGGCGATGATGTCACCACCATCAAGGTGGGCGACCATGTGGTCATGACCTACATGTCATGCGGACTTTGCGACACTTGCGAATCGGGCCACCCGGCACATTGCGAACATATGGGACCGCTTAACTTTGGCGGCGGTCGCATGGATGGATCCAGCGCCGTCACCGATGCCCATGGCTGTAAGGTCCACGACCATTTCTTTGGTCAGTCGGCATTTGCAGAATATACAGTGGCCAGCGAACGCAATGTGGTGTCCGTGCCCAAGGACATGCCGCTTGAGCTGGTCGGCCCGCTGGGCTGCGGCATTCAGACAGGTGCCGGATCGGTGCTCAATGCGCTCAAGGTCCACGCAGGGGCAAGTTTTGTCGCTTTTGGTACGGGCGCGGTAGGTCTTTCCGCGATCATGGCAGCCAAAGTGGCCGGGGCGACGACGATCATTGCCGCCGACGTCAATCCGCTGCGCCTCGAACTTGCCCGCGAACTGGGAGCGACCCATACGATCAACAGTCGTGATGAGGATCCGGTTGCTCGTGTCAGGGAAATCACGGGCAAGGGAGCGGACTTCTCCCTCGAATGCAGCGGGCGCCCGCAGGTACTGCGACAGGCTATCGACTGTCTTGGCATTTTTGGCGTGTGCGGCATCGTTGGCGCGACCAAGGAGGGCACCGAAGTGGCCTTTAACGTGAACGACGTGATGATCCCCGGACGTCGGATTATGGGGATCGTTCAGGGCGATGTGGTAGCAAAGACTTTCATCCCCGTGCTGATCAACCTCTATTTGCAAGGGCGTTTTCCGTTCGACCGCCTGATCAGGTTCTATGAGTTTGAAGATATCAATCAGGCCGTCGAGGATTCCGAACGCGGCGTCACGATCAAGCCAGTGCTGCGGATTACACAAGTCTTGGCGTGATTGACATCGGGGCCGCCTGCCGTGGCGGCCCCGCCCTCACCTTCTGATTGCCAAGTGGAGTTGGCCGTCGGAAGATTTGAGCGAGTTCATCATGAAATCGGTGAACGCTGCAATCTTGGGCAATTGCTGACGGCTCGATGGCCACAGAATGTAGATACTGCGCTCCTCCTGCACCAAATCCTTCAGTACAAAACGTAAAATCCCTGCGGCAATATCACGCGAAACGACAAATTCAGGC
Source organism: Novosphingobium sp. Sphag1I (assembly GCF_056279125.1). Classification (NCBI taxonomy): domain Bacteria; kingdom Pseudomonadati; phylum Pseudomonadota; class Alphaproteobacteria; order Sphingomonadales; family Sphingomonadaceae; genus Novosphingobium; species Novosphingobium sp. Sphag1I. The sequence goes on from NZ_JBWBQS010000013.1 coordinate 34,175, forward strand.
ACAAGCGCAATGCCAAGGCCGGCTCTGGCCATGTCGGCCAAAGCTTCGATTGTGTTGCTGGTGCTCGAATGCGGCAGATCGGGAGAAGCCTCCGCATGGCCCAGTGGCCAAGGTGCGATCTTGCCACTGGTCGGATATCGATAGCGCAGACAGTGATGGCCAGCCAGATCGGCGCTTGATGCAGGTTCTGTCGCTTGGCCAAGATATTCTGGCGATGCCACCAGATGGTGGCGATACCCGCCTAACCGGCGTTGCGATAAGCGGGAATCCTGAACCTCGCCAACTCGGATGACAGCATCAAAACCTTCATCGATTACATTGACCAGACGATCGGTAAAATCGAGTTCGAGTTCAATATCCGGATAGGCCTTTTGAAAAGCCATCAGGGCGGTCATGAAGTAGGAACCGATCTGCGGAAGCCCAACCTTGAGGCGTCCCATTGGCTTTCCCGCGGCCTCGGTCAGTTCTTTTCGCGCGACATCAAGTTCCGCCAAGATGCGATGGCATCGCTCGAGGAACATGGCCCCCTCGCCGGTCAGAGTGACTGCACGGGTCGAACGACGCAGCAGGCTGACCCCTAACTCGTCTTCAAGGCGTGCAACGGCCTTGCTGACCGCTGATGATGAGGTGCCGAGCCGCTGACCTGCCTGGGTAAAGCTGCGCAGTTCTGATGCATGAACAAAGGCTTCAAGCGCACCGAGATAATCCATTACGACTCCATTTGAGAATAATTTTCCGATATGTTGTGAATTGTAGCTTATTTTTCACAAACACAAAATGGCCTAGAGCTGCCGTCGTGATCGCATTTTTCGCGATCCATGTTGCAGCATAATCAAGGCAGAAAAGGCCCTCCATGCCCAATCCTTCCCCCGCCGGCGAATTGCCCAGGGAGCTTGCCGCTCACCAGGGTTACTCCCGTGTTTTTCAGCCTCAGGGCCTGACCTTCGGTTTTATTACGCCGCTTGAGGCCTATCCCGACCATCCGGCCCCGACCATGACGCATCACGCAGAACTTGTGCGAAAAGCCGATAAGGCCGGATTCTCCGCCGTCTGGCTGCGCGATGTCCCGTTTTATGACCCGCATTTTGGCGATGTAGGACAGATCTTCGATCCCATGGCCTATGCGGCCTACCTGGCTGCTATCACCGGGCAGATTACCATCGGAACTGCCGGGGCCGTACTGCCTCTGCGCGATCCGCTGATCCTTGCCAAGCAGGCCGCCACGGTTGACCAATTGTCGGGTGGACGTTTCGTACTTGGTCTGGCGACAGGGGATCGGGCGACCGAATATCCTGCCTTTGGGTGCAATTATGAAAACCGGGCGGCGCGCTTCCGGGATGCTCTGGCCATGCTTCGGGCGGCCACTGAAGAGGCCTGGCCGATCCACCGGTCCGAATTTTACGGCCAATTGGAAGGCACTCTGCAAATGGTCCCGCAGCCGACAGAGGACCGATTGCCGATGATTGTCATAGGCCATGCCGGACAAAGCCTTGAATGGACCGCACAGAACACCGACGGCATTTTGTCTTATACCTCTGATCCACACCGGATCGACTTGGTCATTGCCCAATGGCGCGCAGCCTGTCCGGCGGGTCTCTTTAAACCCTACGGCTATGGCACATTGTTCAATCTTGATCGTGATCCCAACATGCCCATCCGGTTCGGCCGCATCCTGCATGGGGGACGCAACGCCTTGCTCGAATATTGGCTGCGTCAACAGGATGCCGGCGTTTCGCATGCCGCCTTGCATTTCAAGCCCCAGCGCCGCCCGGTCTCAGAGGTTCTCGACGAGTTGGGGGAATATCTGCTGCCGCATTTTCCCAGCCATAAGCCTGGTGTCCCTGCTGGCGCAAGCGCATAGCTCCCCGAAACGGCTCTGGCGGATGCGGTGAGATGGAAATTATAAATAATTGATATTATTAGATTATTTTAAAATTACCTAATTCAATTGTTTTACAGATACATCATTGATTTCATATTTATATTGACTCCGTCATCCGCCAAGACATAAAGCACACCTCAACGGTCAACACTTCGGCATCGTGATGAGCAGACTGGACCTAGGTTCGGTCGCCCCCGGTTGCAGCGAAACAGAACCACCGATTTGGGGAGAGCTATTTTGAAACATAAAGTGAAATTGCGTTTTGCTGCGGCAGGTCTAGCGGTAATTGCCGCTGCCCCCTTTGCCGCTCACGCACAGGGCAACAGCTCGACGCAAGCACCAGCTACCGGCGATATCGTCGTTACCGCCCAGCGCACTTCAAGTCTGGCATCCAAAACTCCGGTTGCTCTGACTGCAGTAACCGGCAGTGCGCTGGCCCAACAGGGCGTCACCAACCCCACGCAGATTGCAGAGGTCGTTCCCAACATTTCGATTGACCGCGCCAACGGCAATGGGCTGCAGATAACGGTACGCGGCATCACCTCCACCGATGGCACGGAAAAGGGCGATCCTTCAGCCGCTTTCCTGATGGACGGCATCTATATTGCGCGCCCCCAAGCCCAGGAAACGAGCTTCTTCGATGTTGCTCGGGTGGAAGTGTTGCGCGGGCCGCAAGGAACACTTTTCGGACGCAATACGACTGCTGGTGTGGTCGGTGTTGTAAGCAATCTACCGATGTTCAAACTTGGCGGCAGCGGCGATATTCAGGTCGGCAATTACGGGCAGGTTCAGGCTACCGGCGTGCTCAATGTGCCCGTCACTGACAATTTTGCCATTCGCGCTGCAGCCAATTATGATCGGCGCGACAGCTTCATCACCCGTGGCTCGCAACTGACCAGCTCCCTTGATCCCTTCAAGGACAATATTTCCGGCCGCCTTTCGGCGCGCTGGAAATTCGCCAAGGGCGAGCTGATCGTGCGCGGCGACTATTCCCAGATGGGAGGCCGCCCCCAGAACGGGGTGCGTCTGGCAAATTTCTACACCAATACCGGATCGGGTCAGACCCCGCTCTATGTTGGCACGGGCGTCTCGAGCGACGATCTTCGCCGTCTGAACGACAACATCACCTTCGACATTAAGCGCGACACCCAGACATGGGGCATCCAGAGCGATTTCACCTATGATTTCGGCGGCATTGGCATGGCCTATCTGGGGTCCTATCGTCAAATGGATCGCAAGGAGACCTTTCCTTACCTGCGCAACACGGGCACAGTCATTCCAGCCGATTTCTTCGGAAATTACTGGCAGAACAGTCAGGAACTGCGTTTCTACACAACCAATAACGGGCCGATCAAGGCTCAAGTCGGACTGTACTACTTCAAGGAACGCAGCGGCGTAAATCTTTCGCTGTTCGGCCTGCTTTCGCCCACGCCCAATACGGTGGGCTATGTGTATCAATTCAATCAGGTTCCCACCCTTGCCGAATCCTATGCGGCTTTCGGTCAGGTTACATGGAAGCTGACCGACAAGTTCCGTCTGACGGGCGGTGTCCGCTATTCGCGCGATGACAAATCGCGCGTGGGCGGCGTGTGGCGCTGTGCGACGGTGGCCTGCAACGGATCAGGCGATGTTTCCTCGCCCAACAACGCAAGCCGATCCTTCAGCAAAGTCACCTGGCGCGCCGGCATCGACTATGACGCCAACAGCCGGACCCTGCTTTTTGCGACGGTATCCTCTGGCTATAAAGCTGGCGGCTTCAACGATGGCTGCGCCAGCGGCACCCCCAATTGCACCAGCCCTGTTGTGCCGGCCGCGCTCTATTATGAACCTGAAACACTCACGTCTTATGAAGTCGGGGTCAAGACCCGCTTCCTCGACAATGCGGTTCGCCTGAATGCGGCTGCCTTCTATTACAACTACAACAACATCCAATTGACTCAAACCTCGACCATCTGCGGCGGCCCATGCTCCGTCACGACCAATGCCGCCAAGGCAAAGGTCAAGGGCCTTGAACTGGAAGGTACTATCCAGCCGATCAAGCCCATGCTGTTCGACTTTTCGCTGGCCTATCTCGACGCGACCTATGACAGTTTCCTTGTGACCCCTACGGTCGACTTTTCCGGTCGTTCGCTGGATCGCGCACCTGGCGTGACAGTGACTGCAGGATACACGCATACGTTCGATTTGCCGGGCGGGGGCAACATTCAGGCCAATGTCCGTACCCGTGTGATGGACAGCTATTATCTGGCAGCTCTTGCCACCCTGAACCAGTATCGCGTGCCGAGCAGCATGCGTTCCGACGCGAGCCTGACTTATAATGCGCCGGGTGGGCGCTATTATCTGCAAGCCTATGTGAAGAACATCGAGAATGCCGTCGTCGTTACGACGGTCATCGCGGGCACCTTCCCCACGGCCAATTTTGCCGATCCGCGCCTGTTTGGCGTTAGAGCCGGGTTCAAGTTCTGATCCCGCTATGATGCCCGCAGCGTTCTGGCTGCGGGCATCATCGTGACAATTGTTACCCTTTCGCCGATTGGTCCGCCATGTCCTTCACCCGCCGTTTTATTCTTGCAGGCGCCGCCGCCGGCTTTGGCCAATTTGCCTTGCCGGCGGCGACACGCCGCCCCGCGGCCCGCCCTGCACTATCGCCGGGATTGCAGTTATACACCTTGAACAAAGAGGCCCTCGCGGACCTCGATGCAACCTTGCATGCAGTGCGCAACATCGGTTTTCGGCATGTCGAACTCGCAGGGCTTTTGGGCCGGTCCGCGGCGCAATTGCGGGCATCCCTTGACCTTGCCGATTTGCGTTGCACCAGCATCCACCTGCCCAGCCAATCGTCCGGCCTGAGCCTGAGCGATGATCCGGGCATGCTGGCCGAACAACTGCGAATTCTTGGGTGCAAAACCGCCGTCCTTCCGACATTTCTGATGGGCCCGGATGCGAAGCCCCGGCTGCCGGGCGAGTCCGGCTTTGCCTATGTCCGCCGTGCGGGACTGAAAATGCGAAAGGAAGATTGGCAGCGCAACGCCGCGTTTCTCAACCGCATCGGGCCAGGGCTAAAGCGCGAGGGCATCGCCCTAGGCTATCACAATCACAATCCGGAATTCGCTCCCCTTGCCGACGGGCGCACCGGATTTGATGTTCTGCTTGCCGAAACCGACCCGGCGACCGTCCATTTTGAACTGGATGTCGGCTGGAGCGCGGCCGCCGGTGTCGATGCCGCCGCCTTGATGCGCCAATATCCGGGGCGTATCCGCCAGATGCATCTCAAAGACATCAAATCGGGAATGCCGCCCAATTTCACCTATCAGCAGGCCCCTCGTTCCTTGGGGGATGGCCAGACCGATTGGCCTCACCTGCTGCATGAAGCTGTAAGGCTTGGAGTGAGCGACTTCTTTATTGAGCAGGAGCCGCCCTATCCAGTCGATGCCCAGACCTCGATTGCCCGCAGCTATCGCTATTTGCAGGTTCATTGTGATCTCATGCGGTGAAACTTCGTATTGACGCACAAGGGATGATGAATTCATATTTACAATCTAAAATTCTTATATGCAAAAAAATGGCGCCGCAAAATGGGGGCCGCTGAACCTGGGTGGAGCGATGCTGGCTGTGAATTCGCAAATCGATAGACCTTCAACCGCAACGGGCATGGCGACCAGAGCCGCATTGGCCAGTTCGATGGGGTCGATCCTTGAATGGATTGATTTCACGACCTATGGTGCGCTGGCGGCAACCGTATTCCCCAAACTGTTTTTCCCTCAGTTCAGTCAGCAGAACGGAATTCTCGCGGCATTCGCGACCTTTGGCGTGGGCTTTTTTGCACGCCCGCTTGGCGGCATTCTGTTCGGCGCTCTGGGTGATCGCATCGGACGCAAGTCGGTGCTGCTTTATACGCTCCTGCTGATGGGCGCTGCTTCCTTCCTGATCGGATGTCTGCCCGGCTATGCCATCATCGGCCATTGGGCACCGGTTTCGCTCGTGTTCCTGCGCTTTTTGCAGGGCGTTGCGCTTGGCGGAGAAGCCACCGGAGCCCAGCTTTTGACCATGGAGCATGCCCCGCCCGACCGGCGCGGATTTTTCGGCTCACTGATCAATCTGGGCAACTCGGCCAGCGCAGCTGTCGCCAACGGGGCACTGTTCGTGTTGTTTGCCCTGCTTGGCGCGCATCGGTTTGAACAATGGGGCTGGCGTATTCCGTTTCTGCTCAGCTTCGCACTCGTCCTGCTCGGCCTTTATATCCGCCGCAGGGTTGCAGAAACCCCCGCATTTGAACAAATGCGCGCCGAGCGCCAAGAGGCCATGCTTCACGACAAAGCCAAGGCTCAACCCGCAAGGATGACACGTCAGGCCATTGTGACCGCGACACGTCTGCTCATCATTTGGCTATGCCCGGCATGCTGCTTCCACGTCATCAATGTGTTTTCGCTGGCCTATATTACCGGCACGCTCCAAATGTCGGGTCAAACGGCTTATCTTTGCATGACGGCCGCCAATTTTCTCGCAATGGGGGCAATTGTTTCGGGCGGGATTGCCAGTGACCGCTTCGGACGCAAGCCTGTGATGCTGTTTTCCTCCGCGCTGACATTGCTGGCCGCTTTGATCTATTTCCCGCTTTTGAACACCGCCAACTGGGCCTATATTGCCTTGGGCATCGCCTTTTTCGTGTGCAGTCTGCAGATCCAGTCCGGCGTCCAGCCCGCCATGTTTGCCGAACCCTTTCCGACTTCGGTTCGCTATTCAGGCTCTGCCATCGCCTATACCGGCGCCAATCTGGTGGCGGCCGGTCCCGCACCCTTTGTGGCCTCCTGGCTCCAGGGGCTTGGCCACGGCCTTACCTGGCCCATTACGGCCTACCTCGTGGCGGTCATCAGCATTTCGACGATTGCCACAATCACAAGCCCTGAAACCCGTCATCTCGATCTGGCCCGATAGGGCCGGACAGCCGTTCCTTTCAGCATCCGGAGTAGAAAAGTGCTTTTGAAAGACAAGGTTTGCGTCATTGCCGGCGCTGGATCGGCTCGCGGGATCGGCTATGCCACCATGCGGCTTTTTGCGCAGCACGGGGCCATCGTGATCGGTTGCGACCTCTCCATGGATCAGGAACGCAGGGCCGACCTGATCGCCGGGATCAAGCATCAAGCCTGTGACGATGCCATGGTCGATTTTGTCGCCTGCGACATCACCAATGCCAATGCCTGCCGCCAGATGATGGGCGACGCCGTGTCGCGGCTTGGGCGTGTCGACGGGATTGTCAATTGCGCCGGAATCGTTGAATCGTGCGATATGCTTGACATTGATGGCGCAAGTCTGGACCGCATGCTTACCGTCAATCTGAAGGGCGCCTTCACACTGGCTCAGGAAGCCTTGCGCGTTTTCGTGGATCAAGGTCACGGCACGATTGTCAACCTTGCCTCGGTCGCTGCCCAGCGTGGCGGCGGATTGGTAGGGGGCAGCCACTATGCCGCATCCAAGGGCGGTATGATCAGTATGACACGCAGCATCGCCCGCGAATTCGGTCCAAAGGGTGTCCGTGCCAATGTCGTATGCCCATCGATGACGGAAACCAGCATGCTTGACGGCGTGGTGGGCGCGCAAATGCACGAACAGATTGTCTCGCAAATCCCGCTGCGCCGCGCTGCCCTTCCAGTGGACATCGCCGGGGCGTGCCTGTTCCTGAGCTCTGATCTGTCCGCCTATGTAACGGGCGCAACGCTTGACGTGAATGGCGGAAGCCACATTCACTAAAACCTGCGGTAAAGCTCATGTTATAGTAGCGCAGGCATCTACCCAGAGTGTCTGCGATGCATCTTTATCGCAGTGATTTCGACACTAAATTCCTTTGGCTGACATACCTGCCCCATGACACCAGGCCAAAGGAGTATTTTTGTGGCGAAGGGATCGGACAGAGCCGCCCCGCGGTTCATCGCGGACGCCTTGCCTCCGCTGAATTTCATGGAGGGCGCCGGCAACCCGCCCTCCATTCCCTTCTGGCATATGAAGGATGACGGAACGGGACAATGCACGATCGAAAGTGCCTGGCTTGAAGGTTTCGCCAAACAGGTGGTGAGCGGCAAGACCGTTCCGATCTGGATGCGCAGCTTTGCCGGGCAGGTGAAGGCCGTCTGGTTCAATGTTCTGCCGGTGGGCTGGATTGGCGACTGGCATCCCAGCCCATCCCTGCAATGGGTCGTTCCCCTGTCCGGTCGATGGTTCATCGAGACACAGAACGGCAGGAGGGTGGAAATGGGGCCCGGTGACATTCATTGGGGCGCCGATATCGTGTCCGGCAACGCCGCAGACATCGCCCATCTTTCCGGACAGATCGGCGATGTCCCCTGCGTCCAATTGATGGTGCAATTCTTGCAAACCAGCGACCCCGACGTAACGATCCCCTCAGCCCCATAAAGATCAGGACAGACCATGGACCTTAGACTTATCGGCAAGACCGCGCTGATCACCGGATCGACCGCGGGCATCGGCCTTGCCATCGCGTGCCGCCTTGCTGCCGAAGGCGCACGCGCCATCATCTGTGGGCGCAATCAGGCCAAACTGAATGAAGCCGCCAAAACAGTCGCTCAATATGGCGATGTCGAGGCGGTCCTAGCCGACCCGACTCATGCCCAAGGCGCGCAGGCCCTGTTTGATGCCGTGCCTGAGGTTAATATTCTGATCAACAATCTGGGCATTTATGAAGCCAAGCCTTTCGCCGAGATTTCCGACGAAGACTGGCTCAACATGTTCAACGTCAATGTGTTGAGCGGCGCACGACTTTCTCGCCATTACTTTCCTGCCATGTTGGCCCGGTCCAGCGGCCGAGTGATCTTTGTCGCGAGTGAAAGTGCACTGCTGATTCCGCCGGAAATGGTGCATTACGGCATGAGCAAGAGCGCACAGCTCGGACTTGCCCGCGGTATGGCGGAATTGACGCGCGGCACGGGCGTGACGGTGAACTCGATCCTTCCCGGTCCCACCCGCTCAGAGGGCATCAGCGCCTTTATCGCTTCGGTGGTGACCGATGAAGGGTTGGAGGATGGGCAGCGAGAGACGTTGTTCTTTGAACGCTTCCGTCCGCTTTCCCTGATCCGCCGCCTGATCGAACCGGAAGAGATCGCCGCGCAGGTCGCGCTCCTGGTCAGCCCGCATGGCGCCATCACCAATGGTGCTGCTATCCGGGTCGAAGGCGGTATGGTCCCCACTATCGCCTGAACGTAAGAGCAAGGCGCGTGATTGCGCGCGCCTTGCAACTGCTTCATCAATTCAGATAGCGAGGCGCCGGAGCCTGCGCGGTACCTTTTGCATGGGCCACACAGGCAAAGCTGGTCCGCAGCGCAGGATTGCCGCTCCGATATTCCGGCAGGGCAGGATAGGCGCAAACCGGGCGTTCCTTAGCCGGCTTATTGTCGCCAGCAGGCTTGTGCGCAATCAGGACAGATGGCGCCTTCGCACCCTCGGTCCATGCCACCAAGGCCATCAGAGCATCCCCATCGCGGGATGCAGGGACGTCGGAGGTAAAAGGCTGACCGATCTCGGTAACGCCCGGGCCGCCGAAACAATGGCCCATGCCCGGCACGAGGAAAAGCCTTGCGAAATCCGCAGCCTTGTCTTCACCGCCTGCGCTCTGAGCAAGCCTGTCATAGAAATTGATAACTTCCGCTGCCGGAACGGCAGGGTCAGCCAGACCGGTGTACATCAAAAGTTTGCCCCCGGCGCGGGCAAATTCGGTCAGATCTGAGCGGTTGGCATTGAGCGTTCCGGCCAATTGCGCATCGACGCGATCAAGGTCGTGATCAAAGTCAAAGCCCTGCTCGGTAAATGCGGCGCGCAGACTCCAGCGGAACGGATAGAATTGCTGATCGGGCCATGTCGCGGTGTCGCCCTGCGTCAGGGGGCCCAAGGGCATCGCTTCGCTGCCCAAGGTCAGGCCAGCGTAGATGCGTTCGGCTGTACGCTGATTGACCGGCCCATCATAAAGCTTGCGCAAAGTCGCCAATTGCTGTCCGGTCAGACAGTCATCGCCGGTAGCGCCAGGCTTGCACATCGGCAAGGACGCCGGATCAAAATGGCAGAGGCGCGGATCGGTCAGAAAACTGTCGCCTGGTGCCCCGCCATCCTTGCCGGCGCAAGCGCCAAGCACCGCTCGGGTCACCATATTCCATTGCCCCGCCGACAGCTTTGACGCTGTCGATGCGTTGAGGGCGGCATAATTCCAAAGAAAATAGCTGGCGACATGAGTGCGGTTGTTGCCCGGATCCCCGGCCAGAATTCCGTCAAAGTCGTTCGGATAGCGCTGTGCGCTGCCCAAGGCCTGTTGTCCGCCGGTCGAGCAGCCCGCAAAATAGGAGTGGAAAGCCCTGATCTTATAGAACCGGGTGACCAGCGTTTTGGCAACGCGCGTCATTTCATGCGTGGCGCGATAGCCGAAATCAGCCCAGCGCTCGGGGTGATCCGGCGACCCGTTGATGTCGGGCGCCGTGCCCATATCGGTATTGGCAACGGCAAAGCCGCGCTTCATCCCTTCAACCATACCCATTTCATAAGCGATGCGCCCGGCCCCGCCACCATTACCCGTGGCTAGCAGGCGGCCATTCCAACCCTTGACCGGCAACCATATCTCTATCCCGATCTTGCTGTCGGTTGACGGAGTAGCCTGAACCCGAACCCGGCAGAATGCGGTCAAAGTTTTGAGCCGCTTGTCCAGATCCGGCGCAATCGGCGAAGGGGCGGTCTTGAAGGCGCCTGCGGCGACCAATTCGCTGCTCAGGATGCGGGCGCCAGACAAAGCAGCCCCAGCCAAGGCGGAACAGTCCCCACCTGCAGCCGGTGATGCGGCCGCCGCTGGGGAAGTCAGCATGGCCAGTATCCCTGATCCAGCAAGAGCAGAAAAATGGCGTATCATGCGTTTCACCGAAAAATCTCCTTCATACTCGGACTATCACGCACCGGTGTCCTGACTGGCCTGGTCCATGATCCAATCATGCACCGACAGATGCTTGGGCCGCCACCCCATCTGCTGAGTAAACCGGCTGCGCACTCGGCAATTGGAAGCCAGCGAGTAGCGCGCTCTCCCCCTGCCCCAGCGTTCTTCCGCCTCCTTCAAAGAGAGCGAGACGGGGGCATCCAGGCCAAAACCCCTGACGATGGTCGCAGCCATTTCGGCAAAGGACGCCTCCCCGCTTTCGACAAAGGCGAAGGTGCTCGATGGCGCCCGATCGAGCGCTAGAAAATAGAAATCGACAACATCAGCAATATGCACCGTCGACCATCGGTTGAGTCCTCGCCCGATATAGGCCGCCCGATGCGTTTCGAGCGCATAATCGATCAGGAGCGGGAGTTGCACACTGCGCGCCGCTGGCCCGATGGCGTCGCCAAAGATCAGCGAATTGCACAAGACGACCGAGCGGATACCCTCCTGGGCCAAAACCGCGCGATCCAGAGCAACTCGCGCTGCCTTGTCAGGCATCGGAGCCGGAATATTCGTTTCATCGATGATTGTCGCTCCGGGCTCGCCGCCGGCATCATCGGCAACGATGCTGCAACCGCTGGTATGCAAAAGGCATTTGCCCGATCCCGACAAAGCCGAGAGAATGGCGTCAATGGCCGGGCGGTCATCACTGCTGGCGGCATTGACCACAGCGTCACTTGCCATGGCTTCCTGAGCCAACAGATCATGATCGGCCAAAGTGCCATGAACCGGCTCAATACCCAAGGCAGCGCAAGCCATCGCCTTGTCGGGCGAGCGGACCAAACCTCTTACCTGGTGCCCGCGCCGGACGGCCTCTGCGGCAAAGGAGCCTCCGATGAAGCCGGATGCTCCTGTAACGAAAATCTTCACGGCATTTTCTCCGCTCCCGTCGCACTCAACCACATATGTCCCACGGTCAGTTTTAAAAAGGCGGCTTGAAGGCTACTCTGAGTAGAGCCAAGGTACATCAAGAGCCGCCCGGGGATGCCATGCGCTGCCTCTGGCAATTCACGTTGCTTCGCCATCGGCCTGCGGCTAAGTGGGTCGACGTCTAAACAAGCAACATCGTCAACAGCAGGAAACAGTGGCAGAAACGGAAACAGAAACCGGCTCGTCTGGCGGCGCACGCAATTATGCGGCTCCAGCTTTGGACAAGGGGCTGGATATCCTCGAACTGCTGTGCAGCAACGAACAACCGCTGACCCAACGCGAAATCGCCAATTGTCTTGGACGATCCGTAGGCGAAATCTACCGCATGCTGGCCTGTCTGGTTGAACGCAAATATATCGCGCAGCACGGCGACAGCTATTACATTACCCTCAAGATTTTCGAACTGGCTCATCGCAACCCGCCCACCCAGCGCCTGCTTCAGGAAGCTCGTCCGGTGATGCAATATCTGGCCAGTACGCTGGACCAGTCATGTCATCTCACCGTTTATGGTCAGGGCAAACAAGTGGTCATCGCCAAGGAAGACCTGCCAAGCGCGATGGGCTTCAGTGTGCGCCTTGGTGCAGAACTCGACTTGATCGTTTCTGCGTCGGGCCGTGTCCTGCTGGCGTTTCAGGATGAAAGAACGCTGGCCCTAAGGATCAAGGAAGCGCGGGTGCGCTCTCCACATGTCGATTATCCTGATCTGGACACTTCGATCGAGGAAATCCGCAAGCGCGGATTTGAATCGGCTCAAGGCAGGCAGCTTCCCGGACTGCACGCTGTCAGCTTTCCCATCCTTGATACTCAGGGCCACGCACTGGCTGCCATCACAGTACCCTATGCAGATCGGATTGATCAGGTAAACCGGCGATCGATCACAGAGGTTGAAAAAATCCTTGGAAAAGCCGCGCATGATCTGACGGTTAAACTCGGTGGCGCGGCGCCTCAGATCCCCTGATGACAATGGGGCCGTGGAGAGAGAGGAATTCCCGCCCGGCCCCGCCCGCATCAGCCAAAAACGCCGGGCTGATGCACTTCGATCACATGGCCGTCGGGGTCATGCAGGAAGACCTGATGCCATCCCGGAATGGCCCAACAGCCATAGTCTGAATAGCGAATGCCCAGTTCATCGCAGCGGCGCATGAACCCCTTGATGTCATCGGTGCGGAAGCAGAAGTGTCCGTGCCCCATCGGATTGACATATTGCTTCATCTTGAAGCCGGTTTCCAGATCGCGCTCGGCCCAGTGGAATTCGATATCGCCATCGGTCAGGAAATCGACCTTGCCGGTATAGGCGCGATCATCGCGATCACGGCTGATCACCGTGTGATCGTCATCCTTGATCGTGCCCAGTTCAAACAGCGTCTGATAAAACTTGGTCAGCCGAGGCAGATTATCTGTGCACAGATTCATATGATGGAACTTGAATTTCATATTCTCTCTCCTGATCAGGCGAAACAAGGACTTAACGATCCGGCGATCAGAGGACCTCGGTCGTTCCTCTGGAAGGAGCGCACCAACCTGACTGGCTAATCTGGCCTGCCCCTCTCTCCGAATTGTCATCGATCATACGGCTTGCTCCCAAAGCTTTCAATGCGTATATGAATGCAACGATGCAAAAATAAAACTCGATCGGTGCGGGCACGCACTGAAACTGGACTGGGGCGCGCACCTGAACCCAAGGACAAAGGGTGCGGCGCGGGAGAATGGGACCGTTTTGATGACAGATGTCCAAGCTGCCAAGGACATGGGATTGCTCGAAATTCCAACGCCTTCGATCATCCGGAAAATTGCCGCGATGCTGGATTATGACGACATGTCATGCGACGTCGGCGAAGCAGTTCCGGCCGGATGGCATTTTGCTCTTTTGCCCGCGACAACGCCGCGTTCAAAGTTGCGCAGCGACGGATTTGCCGGACTGGGCGTAACGCTGCCCGATCTGGGCCTGCCGCGCCTGATGCTCGCATCGCGTCATGTCGATTATGGCTCCGGCATGGTGGTGGGTGAAACTTTGCGCCGCAACAGTGTGATTGAAAGCATTGAGCATAAAGGGACGCCAGAAAGGCCCCGTGCCCTTTTAAAAGTGCGCCATACCATTCGATCTGACGATGGTGACAAGGCTCCTCTGGTTGAAACCCAGACATTCATGCTGATGCCGCCCGGCAATGGCTACCAACCGGCGCCAAGCGCCTGCCAGGACGTGCGGGCTGAAGTTCAGCGACAGGTCATGCCCGATGCCACACTGTTGTTCCATTATTCCGCGCTGGGTTTCAACGCACACAAGATCCATCTCGACCACGCCTATGCGCGCGAAGTCGAGGGCTTTCCCGATCTTGTGGTCAATGGCGGACTGACGGCCCTATTGGTGACGGAATTTGCCCGGCTCGATCTGGGGCTAAAGCTGGCCTCGCTGTCGATTCAATATAAAGCGCCGCTGTTCTGTGATCGGCCAGCGACGCTTGCCGCGCAAAGGCTGCCCGATGAGGGCGGCAGTACCGTCTGGCAAATCACTGTCCATGATGATCTGGGCACTCCTGCCGCTCTGGCCAAGGTGATTTCAGCATGATTTTTCAGCCATTGGCGGGGGTTCGCATCCTCGACCTGACTAGCGTCGTGGTCGGGCCGGTTTGTACCGGACGCCTTGCACAATACGGGGCGCAGGTCATCAAACTTGAAAGCCCGGAAGGTGATCTGATGCGCGGACTGGGCGGACAATCACCTACAGGCCAACATTCAGGAACCTATCTCCACCTGAACCGCGGCAAGGACAATATATGCGTCGATCTCAAACACCCCGACAGTCGCGAAATGCTGGCGCGTTTGGTGGACAGTTGCGATGTCGTAATCGTGAACATGCGCCCGCAGGCTCTGGCGCGCCTTGGACTTGACGCAGAAACCGTCCGAAAAAATTCGCCTGAAAAGGTCTATTGCATCATTACCGGCTATGGCACAGACGGCCCCTATGCTGGCGATCCGACCTATGACAGCGTGGTTCAGGCCGCATCGGGCATCACGGGCCTCACCCTCGCCCGCGACGGCAAGCCTGCCTATGTGCCAATGCTGGTATGCGATCATATCGTAGGCGAAATTGCAGCAGGCGCGGTTTTGGCGGCCGTTATGCAACAAAAGGTTTCAGGCCGAGGCGCTACGCTGGAAATCCCGATGTTCGAGACCATGGCCAGTTTTGTGCTTCAGGAGCACATGGCCCAGCAAAGTTTTGACCCGCCGGTCGGGCCTGCCGGGGATCAAAGGCTTTTGAGCCCCCATAATCAGCCTGTCGAAACCGCCGACGGCTGGATTTCCTTCACCATCAACACCAACAAGCAAGTGGCCGCTTTCCTTAAAGCGACGGATCAGACTCATCTGATTGATGACCCCCGTTTTAATTCGGTCAAGGCCCGCGCCGACAATGTGCGTGAATGGTTCAAGATTCGCGGCGCCCCGCTGCGCCAGCACACAACCGCACAATGGCTCGATATCTTTGGCTCGGCCGATATTGCCAGCAAGCCCTGCCACACGCTCGACAGCCTTCGCAATGACCCGCATCTCAAAGCCGTCAACCTGTTCGTCGAGGATGACCATCCCACCGAGGGCAAGACGATAGGCTTGCGCTCTTCGCTGCGCGTCGATGAAGCATCGCTGCCCCTGCCGCCCTTTTCACAGCCCAAAGGCTGGGCCAGTCGCAAGGTGCTCGCCGATCTTGGCTTAGAGGAAGCCGCGATCGATCAACTGCTGGCCAACGGCGCAGTTCTCGCGCCTCAGGGCTGAATCAAACCTTTCAGGATACGTATAGGCATGGCCGATCTGGTGTCTTTTTCAATTGTCGACGGCGTTGCGGTGGCAACATGCGCGTGCATTTCGTCGTCTCCCCATGATATGCAACAGGTCATTCTGGCGTCCCTGGCCAGGGCTAAGGATGCCCCGGAGGTCAAAGCCATGGTTCTGGCCGGTTGCTGGAATGCCAAGGCCTTTGGCGATTATGCAACGGCGGCGCCCTTGGTCGCCTATTTGGCCAAGGCGATTGAACAATGCCCCAAACCTGTCATTGCCGCGATTGAAGGCGCAACGCGTGATGCCGGATTTGAGCTGGCCTTGGCCTGTCACTATCGCCTCGCCCTCTCATCGGCCAGTTTCACCTTTACGCAGGCGAAGAGCGGACTGATGCCTGCCGCCGGAGCAACGCAAAGACTGCCCCGGATTGTGGGGGCTACCGCTGCGCTATCCGCGTTGGCCCTTTCCATCTCAATCAAGGGCGATCAGGCCTTCAAAGATGGCCTGATCGATGACATGGTCGAAGACGATGTGGTGAAGGCCGCTGTCGCCTTGGCCCAATCATGCCCCGTCGCCATTCCAACCAAAGACCGCCCCACACCCACTTGGGTTGAGAGCGATATGGATGATTTCATCCTTCAGAACGGACGAAAGATCCGCGGACTGGACGCACCTGCCGCAATCATCGCGTTGGTACAGCAAGCCTCAACGCTTTCCTTTGCCGAAGGTCTGGTGCAGGAACAGGCAGCCTTTGCCCGCCTTCGGCATGGTCCGCAATATGCAGCCCTGACCCATGCAGCCAACTGCGCCCGCATGGCCAGCATTGTTCCTGAACTCGACGGCATAGCCCCCCGCCCTGTCGCAGCTACCGCCGTCATCGGCGCGGGCACGATGGGAACGGGCATTACCCTTGCGCTGCTTTCCGCCGGCTGGCCGGTCACGCTTTTTGAACGTGACGCAACCGCCCTTGAACGCGGGGTGGAAAGAGTGCGCAAGACGTTGCAAGATAATGTCAAATCGGGTCGGATAAATCAGGTCCGCGCGGACGCTGCGTTTGCCGCGCTCAAACCCGTGCTGGACATGGGGGCGCTGGATCAGGCCGATCTGATTATCGAGGCGGCCTATGAAACGATGGAGGTGAAACAGGCGATCTTCACACAACTTGACCGGATCGCCCGCCCTGGCGCTATTCTGGCCAGCAACACGTCCTATCTCGATCTTGACGCCATCGCCAACACCACCGCCCGCTCCGCCGATGTGGTTGGCCTGCACTTCTTTTCGCCGGCCAATATTATGAAACTGCTGGAGATTGTGCGCGGCAAGGCGACCGCGCCCGATGTCTTGGCTACAGCGCTGGCCGTTGCCAAGCCGATGGGCAAGGTCGCGGTGATTTCGGGCAATGCCTATGGCTTCATTGGCAACCGCATGCTGGCTGTCCGCCGCAAGGAGGCCGAAGCCATGGCGGTCGAAGGCGCCGCCCCGCATCAGATCGACGCTGTGCTGGAGACCTTCGGATTTCCCATGGGACCATTTCGGATGGGCGATCTGGCCGGCCTGGACCTTGGCTGGTCGATGGAGAAATCAACCGGTTCCACCATCCGCGAAAGATTGTGCGAAGCGGGTCGGCGCGGTCAGAAGACCGGAGCGGGCTTTTATGACTATGATGCAACGGGCAAGCCGGCCCGCTCAGCACAGGCGGAGGAAATCATCGCCGGGTTTGCCCATGACAACACAATCGCACAACGCGCCTTTGACGATGCGGCTATTCTTGACCGCCTGCTCTGGCCTATGATTGATGAGGGCGCCCGGCTTCTGGCTGAAGGGATTGCTCGCAACACAGACGATATCGATGCAGTCTGGCTGCATGGCTATGGCTGGCCGGCCAGCACCGGCGGGCCAATGTATCATGCGCGCGCTGTGGGGCTGGAAGAGGTCTGCCGCCGCCTTGATGTCATGGGCCGTCCCGCCTCACCCGCGCTGCGAGCCCTTGGCGCCTGAAGCTCCTCTCCTCACGGATACCCAACCATGAACCAAGCTTTTATCTGCGATGCCATCCGCACGCCCATTGGCCGCCTGAACGGCAGCCTGTCTTCAATTCGAGCCGATGATCTGGCTGCAATCCCGCTGCGCTCGCTGATGGAGCGTAATGCAGGCGTCGACTGGCAAGCGGTGGACGATGTATTGATGGGTTGTGCAAACCAGGCGGGCGAGGACAACCGCAACGTGGCGCGCATGGCTGTGCTGCTTTCCGGCCTGCCGCAAGTGGTGCCCGCAAGCACGGTCAATCGCCTGTGCGGATCGGGTTTGAATGCGGTTGGCATGGCAGCACAGGCCATTCGCAGCGGCGACGCGGGTCTGGTCATCGCCGGCGGGGTAGAGAGCATGACCCGAGCTCCCTATGTGATGGGCAAGGCCGGATCAGCCTTCGGCCGCGACCAGAAAATTGAAGACACGACCATGGGCTGGCGTTTCATCAATCCCGCACTAAAGGCCGCCTATGGCGTGGACACTATGCCGCAAACGGCGGAAAATGTGGCGGACCAGTGGGGCATCGGCCGCGACGCACAGGATTCCTTTGCTCTGGCCAGCCAGTGCAAGGCCGCCGCCGCGCATGCCAATGGCCGCTTTGCCGCCGAAATCGTACCCGTGGCTGTCGCTCAGAAAAAGGGAGCCCCCATCCTATTTGCCGCCGACGAACACCCCCGCGCAACCACGCTCGAGGCGCTGTCCAAATTGAAGCCCGTGGTGCGTGCCGATGGAACGATCACGGCGGGCAATGCCAGCGGCCTCAACGATGGGGCTGCCGCCATGATCGTGGCCAGCGAGGCAGCAGCTAGGGCCCACGGCCTGACGCCTCGGGCCCGCATTGTCGGCATGGCAAGCGCCGGGGTTGCGCCGCGCATCATGGGCATTGGGCCAGTGAGCGCTGCTCATCGCCTGTTCTCCCGCACAGGACTGACGATGGCGCAGATGGATGTGCTGGAGTTGAACGAAGCGTTTGCCGCGCAGGCATTGGCCTGTCTTGCCGATCTGAGCGTGGACGCTGGCGATCCCCGCGTAAATCCCAATGGCGGCGCGATTGCGCTGGGCCATCCGCTTGGGATGTCCGGCGCAAGGATCGTGCAAACGGCGGTGACCGAACTGCATCGAAACGGTGGCCGTTATGCGCTGGCATTCATGTGTATCGGCGTGGGACAGGGCATCGCCATGATTGTGGAGAGGGTTTAAAACTCAACGCTTCTGCGTAAGGCGAAAGGTCAGATTGATCCGCTCCCCCGCCGAACGCGTGCGGGGGAGAGCATGCTGCCAAAACTGCTGCATCCTGCCCGACATGACCAGCAGGCTGCCATGCCCCAGCGTCATCCGCACAACATGGCCATGATCGTCCCGGCGCCGCATGGAGAAACGCCGTTCCGCGCCAAAGCTGAGCGAGGCGATCACGGGCGCTGGGCCCAGTTCAGGCTCGTCATCGCTGTGCCAGCCAATCGCATCTTCGCCATCACGGTAGAGGTTGGCCAGCATCGAATTGAAACGTACGCCGGTCAAAGCCTCGACCCGGTTGCGAAGGCGCGAAAGGAGCAGCGACCAGGGATGGGGAACCAGCACATGCGCCAACGTCGAATAGGTGTGTACCACCTCGCCATGCCAACTGCTCAATCTGGGCTGCGCGATAACCTGCTCCTGAATGCGGACGTGATGCTGCTCCCACGGAATTTCCCGACGGAGCGCGGCAAACAGAACATCAGGCGTCGCCCCCAGATCAGGCCTGGGGCAATATTCCACATCGGCATCCGGCAAGGACAAACGGCGCGTTTCGTTAAAAAGGTCCATCATCCATTCCGCATAAACAAAAGCCGCCGCCCCCCTGCCGCCCAATAGCGACAAGGGGGCGGCCCACCATGCAGGATGGGTCAGAACATGCTCAAGGTTCCGCCCTTTGCCGCATAGGCGCGATAGACCCTGATCTTGTCGGCAGGCAACACGGGTTTCAGCTCCGAATGGTTGGAAAATTCCATCATAAGAGGCTTTGCTGCGGTCATAGGCTCCCAACGCACTAGGCCCGGACCATTGGGATTGCCGTTGCGGACAAAATTGACCCAATAGCTCGACATGATGATCGAAAGCTCACGATCTTCCAGTCCAAAGCCGCGTTCGGGCGCGGCCTCCAGCGTCGAGAGAGCATATGGGATCTCGCTGGAATGAAAAGCGCCGAAGACATCCTTGCCCGTTCCCGGTTCGGGGTGGGAATAGTAATAGGCATAGACGATCGAGCGGCTCTTGGCCTGACGCTGGGTCGACCAGGAATCGATCATCGCAAGCCCGCGATGGCGGGCGATTTCCTTTGCCGATTGCTTACGCAAAGCCTCGCTTTGCGAGGGATAGAGCCTGGCAAAATCATCGGCGTTTTTGCCAAAACTGCGGGCCAGATAGGCTTTGTAGGCCGATGCTTCGCCATTGGCATAGCCGGGAAAGCCGGAGCCTTCGTCGGAAGTTTGACCCACCATCATCGCGACATCGTTGAAACGGCCGGATGCCAGCAGTTCGGGCGGTGATGAAGGCAAAACCTTTCCATCATTCGTCAGGCCAAAGCGCAACCCGGACGGCGAACCGGCCGAGATCACGAATTTATCCGCAGGCAAGGCCCGCAGTTCGGCGATCGTCTTGGCGCCAAGCTGGGCAGCAAATGCGGCACCGTTCTTCTGAGCCGCAGCCATATCAGGCACGGGCATGATCGTCGGCAGGCCGCTTTGGGCAATCGCTCGCACGAACAGCCCCTTTGCCATGGGTGAACTGACCAGAGTATGGACAGCCATTGAGCCTGCTGACTGGCCCGCGATAGTTACGTTGGCCGGGTCGCCGCCAAAAGCCGCGATATTCTGCTGCACCCATTGCAGTGCGGCGATCTGATCCTGAATGCCAAAATTGGCCTTGGCTTCATCATTGGCTTCCAGTGCCAGATCGGGGTGCGTCATAAAGCCAAGGGCGCCCAGACGATAATTGATTGTCACGACAACAATGTCACGCCCGGCAAGCGCGGCCCCGTTATAGATCGGAACCGAGCCGGAACCTTCGTTAAAGCCGCCTCCATGGATCCATACAAGAACCGGCTTTTTCCCGACGATCTTTTTCGGCGCCCAGATGTTGAGCGAGAGGCAGTCCTCGCTGACCTGCCCGTCAACCACATATTCGTGTGTCCATGGTGCGCGGCCATCGGGCAGGACCACCTGCATGCACGAAGGGCCGAACTTGGTGGCATCGCGAAGGCCCGTCCAGAGCGGGGCGGGCTGAGGCGCCCGCCACCGAAGGCTACCCACCGGGGGCGCTGCATAGGGAATGCCCAGAAAGGCATTCACAACGCCGTCCTGCCGCCCCTCAACCTGTCCTTGGGCGACATCGACCCTGGGCCCCGCCTGAGCAGGAGCTTGGGCCAATGCAAGGACCAGACCGGCCGACACGACGAGCCGAGAGAAACCGTTTTTGCCAGCCATAGTCTGTACTGCCTTTCTCATCAGAAATCGAACGTCACACGGGCGCCGAAATAGCGATAGGAGTCGCGCCCCAGCGAGCCGAGCATCGCGGTATTGGTCGCGAAAATATCGCGCGTTACATTCGAATAGTAATGCGTGTCGGTAAGATTGTTCACGAATACTTCTGCGCGATAGCCTCCCTTACGCGCCTTGATGCCGGCCGTCAGATTGACCAGCCCGTAGGGAGCCTGCGTCGCAAGCGGATCCCCCAGAACATCAAAGTAGCTGCGCGACTGATAACGGAATATTGCACCGAATGTCGCGTCAAACGGCATCGAGGGCAACGGCTGGGTGTAATTGATCGAGCCGGTCAGGCGCAGCTTGGATGTTCCGGGCAAAGTGCCGCGACGGTTCTGAGTGCCGCCGGAGCAACCTTGTGCCGCGCTCTGGCCGGTATAACACTGCGCACCGGGATATTCGAGGATCTGCGCATCGAGCAAGCTGCCATCGAGCGACAGGCGCAGGTTGGGCGTTACCGCATAGGCAGCCGAGACTTCTATACCCTTGGTAACGACGCGGCCGACCGTCAGCAGGCGGATGCGCGGAATCTGGTTGGGATCGGTCAGGGGCTCCATCGCCTGAACCTGATAGTTCTTGTAGCTGGCGAGAAAAGCCGCGATGTTGAAGGTCAGTTTGCGATCCAGCCACTGGGTCTTGAAGCCGCCTTCGACGCTCTGAACCTTTTCACTGTTGAGCGGCTGAAGCCCCGCTGCGCTGGACGCGCCGACGTTATCTTCAAGATCATAGGCCTTGCCGGTCTGGGCATTGGCGTAGGTCAGGTAACCCTTGATATCGCGCGTGAAATTATGTTGCAGGCTCGCTTCGCCAGTCACAAAATCATAATTGAACGAGCGCGAGGAATTGGTGCCCGAACCGTCGGTGAAGATAAAGCGATAGCTTTGGTTGTCATGCTGATAACGCAGGCCAACCGTAAGGCTGGTCTCGGGCAGGAATTGATAGGTCGAACGACCGTAGATCGCCAGGCTCTTGGTTTTGGACGAACGATCCCAATTCACCGGGAACAGCACATCGCGCTTGTAGGGCTGATAGTTGCTCGTGTCGCTATAGAACGCGCCGAACAGATATTGCAGCGGGCCGGGCCCCTTGGGCGACGCAAGGCGCAATTCCTGCGTTGCATATTTCACGTTGGTGTTGGTGATGGGAGCAACAAAGCTGCCGAACATCGGGAAACCGCCAAAAGAGTCTACCCGCGGCTGATCACCGACGGAATAGCTTGTGATAGAGCTGACCGTACCCAGCGTCGTATCATAATCGAGACGCAGGCTGCCGCCCTTGTTCTCATTTTCCGAGTGACCATAGCGCTGGACCGAAACATCACGCGAATAGGGCCCGACATAGGCGCCCGGATGCAGCGAGGCCAGGGTTGAAGTCGGCAGGAAGACGAAAGCCGCGCCTGGTGCAAGGGAAATGTAGGGGCCGCCGCTGACGATCGGGGCCACATCAAAGCTCCCCTTGGTGTAGAAGCCGGTCAGGGTTGCGGTAAAATTATCGGTCGGTTCCCACTGGATCTTGGCACGGACGCCCTGCTGCTCGAAACCGTTCAGGCGCTTGCCGTCCACCACATTGCGATAGGGGCCATCCCATTTGTTGTAATAGGCCGAAATGCTGGCACTGACGGTCGGGGACAGAGGACCGGAGATGAAACCGTTCACACGGGTCTGATGGTCATCGGTCTGTTCGGCAAAGAAGCGTGCGCTCAGCTTTTTAGTGGGCGAACGCGTGACGATGTTGATCAGACCGCCAGCAGCGTTCCGGCCGGACAAGGTCGACTGCGGCCCGGGCAGAACTTCGATGCGTTCCACATCACTCAATTCATTTGCCAATGTCGAAAATGTCGGCTGCGGAATATCATCAAGCACAATGCCGGTCTTGGTCAGAACGCCGATCGAGAGCGCAAAGGAGGAAATGCCGCGGATTGCAGGCGGGCTGAACGGTGCAGCGCTGGTACCCTGAATGGAGGGCGCAACACGGCTAAGATCCTGAAGGTTGGTCACCCCTGCCTCGGTAAGCTTGGCCTGGCTAACCACCGCGACGGCCTTGGGCACGTTCTGCACGTTTTCCGTACGCTTTTGGGCCGTCACGACAATATCAGCCAGACCATTGCCAGCAGCAGCCGGTGCTGATTGTCCGTAAGCAACTCCCGATGCCATGGCCATTACAACCACAGCACAAGTCGATGCCGAGTATTTGAAAATATCCTTCATGTAATCCCCTCCACCTGTTCGGCAACAGAGGACGCAAAACCCCAGCGCGCAGGTGCCCCTGCGACGCAAATGACGGCGATATGGCTATTACCCCAAAGATCGGCGCAAACCCGATCTCGAATCCTGGCAGCCACTCCCTCGGCTTTGTGTCCTTATGAAACGTCGGCTAGCCGGGGCCATGGCCGGTGTCAATATTTTTATCGGATGCCGATAAAAATATTGCAGGGCACGCCTCCATGCGCAGAGCAGGCGGGATTTGAACGCCGGTTCGACCGCTCGGCCTATTGCCAGACCTCAAGCTCCGAGCGGTACAGCATCCCGTCCAGAGCCAGTGCAGCAGAACTCTTGCGCGTGACCTCAGCATGCTCCTGCTGAAACTCTATACGGAGGGAGTAAAGCTCCGGGCAGGGCAGGTTTGCCAACAGTACCTCTCGCATTTTTGCGCCAACGGCTTCTTCCCACATGCTGTTGGCAGACATAACCAGAATGCGCGACGGGTCCCATGTCATCACGTGGTTTGCGAGCGCGATACCCAGCGCCTCAGCGGCCCGGTCAAGCAGCATTAGCGCTTCATGCCGCCCCTGTTGTGCCAGTGCCACAAGATGATTGAATGCCTGCTCGAATTCACTCAGCGGGTCAAAGGACTCCCCGAAAATGACATTGACTTTGTCGGCCAGGGCAACCAGCCCCGCCGATTGAACAAGGCAACCGCTTCCCCCGCAGCCGCAGGTCTCGTTAATGCCAATGGCCGTTTTGACATGACCAAATTCGGCGTTGAGACCATGCGCACCGCGATGGAGTGACCCGGATACATATTGCGCCAAACCAATGCCCGCGCCGACCAGAATGACACAAAGGTCGTCCTGAAATCCGGTTGTGCCGAACCAACGTTCGCCGCGTGCCATGGCATTGCAGACGTTATCGACGAATACGGGCAGTCCGGTCCGTTGAGCAAGCACATCGCCAATCGGGAAGGATGAAGCGGCAAGAGGCGGAAGCCAGTGCAGGACACCGTGATGAGCATCGACAATACCCGGCAAAGACACCGAAAGCGCCGCAGGCTGCAGCGTTCCGAGCGAGGGACTGCCTTTCAGACGGTTGATCCCATCAGAAATGGCATCCACCAGATCTGCAAGGTCAAAGCCTGCCGGCAACGCAATTGACTGCGCCATCAGATCTTCGCCCAGCAGGTTCGTGATGCGAAGCTCGAGAATATTATGGGCGACCTTAAGAAAAGCACCGGCCAGATACAGACGATCAGGATCGGTTTTAAGCAGAATACGGGGGCGCCCTCGCCCCGAGGCGCTGTCGCGCTCTTCACAAAGGAAACCGCTGTCCAGAAGATCACGCACAGCCTCTGAGACCGTAGCATTGGCCAGCCCCGTCGAACGGCACAATTCGGTCCGCGAGACAGGCTCCAGCCGTCGCAAATGCTCGAATATGCGCAATCGGCTCGATAGAGGATGAAAACTCATTATGCCTAAACCTCGCTTGCATCCCCGGCGATCTGCATTGACGCGCCTCGCCCAAAGCCCGAGGTGAAGCTGATAGGTCACCCCAAGAACAATTCAACTCGGTTCTTGGATCAAATCGGAAAATGGGGAGCGCGATCGCACTCCCCAATTCCATTCAACCGGCATCCGGCTGATTTTCAGGCAAAGCCTTGATGAATGCGTCCAAGGTCTGGCAGCGGGCAACCACGGCTTCGATCCGCGGCCAGCGCATTTCCACGCCAAAACGCTGCGCATTGGCCATTTGCGGCACCAGGCAAATGTCGGCCAGGGTCACCTTTTCGCCAAAACAGAAGGGCCCGGTCTGGTCCTTCAGCAAAGCTTCACAGGCATCGAACCCTTCTTCGATCGTCTGCTGCGCCCAACCATTCACGGCGTCCTGATCCAGCCCCAATCCGCGCAGACGGTTAAGAATCTTCAGGTTCTGAATCGGATGAATGTCGCAGGCGATCACATCGCAAAAGGCGCGCACGCGGGCACGCATCAAAGGATCGGCGGGCAAAAGCGCAGGCTCCGGATAAATTTCATCCAGATATTCGCAAATCGCCAGCGACTGGGTCAGGACCCCCTCTGTTCCGACGAGGGCAGGCACCAGACCTTGCGGATTGAGAGCCAGATAGGCTTCTCCCCGCTGTTCGCCCAGACGTAGTTGATAGGTAACCTGATCATAGCTCAACTCTTTGAGGTTAAGCGCGATCCGCAACCTGTAGCTAGCCGACGAACGAAAGAAGCCATGCAGAATATAGCGTTCAGTCATGAGATTGCGAGCCCACGGTCACCGTCAGATCGGTCAGGCCCGCGACCGAAATGCAGATAACATCACCCGGCACGACAGGCCCTACACCAGCAGGCGTTCCAGTATAGATCAGGTCGCCCGGCTGAAGCGTATAGGCCTGTGATACACAGGCAATCACTTCTTCAACCGACCAGATCAGTTCGGTCAAATCTGCCTTCTGCTTTTCAACACCATTGACGGTCAGACGAATTTCGCCCTGCGAAATATGGCCCACTTCGCCAACAGGGTGGATAAGACCAAGCGGCGAGGATTGCTCGACATTCTTGCCCGTATCCCACGGACGGCCCTTGTCCCGCGCTTCAAGCTGAAGATCGCGACGCGTCATATCAAGACCAGTGGCATAGCCAAAGACATGCTCCAAAGCCTTATCTTCGGCAATGTTGGCGCCGCCCTCGCCAATGGCCACGACCAGCTCGGCTTCATAATGGAAATTTTTGGTCTGCGGGGGATAGGCGATAGTCGTGCCATCACCCACCACGGTCTCGGCCCACTTGGTGAAATAGAAAGGCGGATCGCGATCAGGATCCTTGCCCATTTCGCGGGCATGTGCGGCATAATTGCGCCCGATGCAAAACAGGCGGCGCACCGGGAACAAGCGGCCATCACTGGTGGGCGCCAAAACGGGCGCCTGCGGTTCAAAAACGAGGGTCAAAGATTTTCCTCCCGGAAGAGATTGAGGGCCATTTGCGAGGCCTTGTCGGAAAAAGCAAAAAGAACGAGCTCTTGATCCGCCATCAGGCTGAATGCCTTCCACGAGGGAACGGCCACCACATCGCGCGGGGCCAAGGCAACCTCTTCCCCGTCGATCAAGGCAGTGCCGGCGCCTTCGACAACGACCAGGATCATACCTTCGCTGCTGCGGCGGGGCTGCGTGGTAAATCCTTGCGGAATAAGTCGAACATGAGCCGAAATCGTCGGCATGACCGGCCCGCCATTGGCGGGATTGATAAACTCCAGCGCATGGCCCAGATGCGGATCGATCTGCGCCGTATTGGCCAGTTCGCTCAAAGCCTTGCGCCAACTTTCATAGGGATAGTGAAACAAGGGCTGATTGGCGGGGCGCCGATCGGCAACTGATCCGCGCATCGGGCGCATATTCTGGCCATATCGGCTCGCGGTATCGCCAAAAGGCGCGGTTTCGGGATGCACCTTTTGCTTCAGACGTTCGGCAAAGGAGGCGTCGAACAAGCGCACGGTGGGAATATCCAAACCGTCCAGCCAGATCATCGGCGTATCGGTGGGATTGCCATGGTCATGCCACTGCATGCTGGGCGTCAGCACCAGATCGAAAGGGCGCATCACCGCCTTTTCGCCGTCGACCGTGGTATAGGCCCCCTCACCCTCCAGTACAAAGCGCAGCGCGCATTGGGCATGGCGGTGGCAGGGTGCGATCTCGCCGGGCAGGATCAATTGCAGACCGGCATAGAGGCTGGGCACAATGGCGGACTGGCCCGCAAGGCCAGGGTTTTCAAGGATCAACACGCGGCGTTCGGCCTGTTCAGCGGTGATCAGATCGCCCGCGCGCATCAGATAGTCGCGTGCCTCGCCATAGGACCAGCGGTGGACCTTGGCGGGGCTGACCGGTTCAGGCTGAACCAGCGAGTGAAGTACTTCCCACAAGGGCGTTAGCCCCGACGGCGCCATTTCATCATAAAGCGCCTGCAGCTGGGATTGCTGATCGTTGGGCAAATGGGTGGTCATCATGTTTGAGCCTCAGATCGGACAGATGATCGAATTGGGGATCAGGTCATTGTCGAAAATGCACAGACGCTCGGCAAAGCGCAGACCGTTCTCGCCGATCTCGATCTTGTCCAGATAGATGCCTACACTCAAAATTTCGGCGGGCATGTCGCGTTTCGTGCGCACAACCAGATAATTGGTTTCAGCCGTTATGATGCTGCCCTCACGCTCCACAATGCGGGTCGGGCCCAGAATGTGGCGTTGATAATAGGGCGCAAAAACAATGGTGCTTAGCACGCCATAGACACGGTCACGCATCATCCCCTGCCCATGTAAAGCTAGGGTGGATAGAGTCAGTCCAGCGTCATAATTTTCGCGAGGCATCAATTTGTACCACGCCTTTTCGGTGAAAAAGTCCGGCCATGCCCCGAAATCGCCCTTGTCCAGACAATGGGCGTAATCGAGTTGCAGACGCGTGACCTCGCGATCAAGATCCATCGTGATCGTCATAGCTCCATAACCTCGCGCCAATAGCGATACATGCCACGGATAAGCGTTTCGGTGACCATATGCTCGGTGTTGCCAATCTCGGTTCCGCCCAGTTCGCACAGGGTCGAGAAATCCTGATCCTGCTTGAAGCCATCCTGACTGAATTCGATCACTTCGCCATCGTCGGCCGAAACAAAACCGGCCGGCCCGAACAGATTCGCCTGACGCAGACGTCGTTCGGTCATTTCGGCATCGTCATCTTCAAAGCCGAAATGGGTCCAGACAAAGTCAAACTTGTCCGGCCCGGCCGGAATAATCTGACGCGTGGAGAGCGAATTGACCTGCTGTTGCAGGATGACATTGGGAAAAACCGTCATCAAACAGGCTGTGGCGTCACCCCACCAGTCTTCATAAGCAATGTCGAGCAGGCGCTTGTCATGCAGATCCATATTCTTGCGAAAACTGGTGACACCTTCTTCGACATTGGCCACCACTTTTTCCGCGCGGCGCGACAGCATCGCTGCATGGCGCCCCTTTTCATCCATGCGCAGGCGTGATTCATTATCAGCCCGCCACAGGCCAAACGTTACAAACCAAGTGTGCAACAGGCCAGGATGATAGGGATCCTTGATATTCTCCATCATCAGTTTCCAGTTGCCCGGAATCCGCTGACGTGAATACCCATAGAGCACCAGCTTGCGCCCATCAAATGTACGGTCAAAGCAGGCGAGAATGTCAGGGCCAAGATAGTCTTCGAGCGGTTCGACATCATGGTCGAAACAGGCAAAGACCACCCCGTTGCGCACGGCCACTTTCAGCTTGTTAAGCCCATGATCGTCGAGCGAAAAGTCCTCCGACATCCCGCCATTGCCCTTTACGCCATTGCGGAACGGCACGCCGAGCAGCTTGCCATCATGATTATAGTTCCACTGATGGTAAGGACAGACGAGCGTTTTGACCTTGCCGCTGCGCTCCTGACAGAAACGCATCGCGCGGTGCGCGCAGCGATTTTCCAGCACATTGATCTCGCCGCGCCTGTTGCGGATCATGATGACCGAACGCTCGCCCACCGAGGTACGCTTGAAACTGCCCGCCTCGGGCACCTCGATCTCCAGCCCGACATAGCTCCAATGCCGGCCATAAAAGATCCGCTCCAGCTCGCGCTGATAGATCTCAGGGCTGGTATAAACCGGTGAAGGGATGCGGCTGGAACCGCCGTCTTTCCACGGCGATTCCAGTTCCGGCGACGTTTGGGACGTTTCGATATCGCTCATACAATGTCCGATTGTTGGGGTCGCAAACCTTATGCGCCAATTCGCAGAACAGGCTTGATAGTTTTGCCGGTTTCGCTGTCCGAAATGGCCTGATTGATGTCGGCAAAGTCGTAATGCTTGATGAGACGATCAAACGGGAAACGACCCTGACGGTAATATTCGATCAGCGTGGGAATGAAGGTCTGCGAAATCACATCCCCCTGCACGATGCCCATGATGCGCTTGGCCGGAATCATCACACCCAGCACATCGAAAGGCACCTCGGTGCCCGCCGGAACCGCGCCGACAATGCCGCAGGTGCCAAAGAAACCAAGGCAGTCAATCGCCTGACGCAAAACAGCCGGACGCCCGCTGCATTCCAGCGAGAAATCCGCGCCCTTTCCGGTGATTTCCATAATCTTGGCAACCGGATCGCCTTCCTTGGCGTTCACCACATGCGTCGCCCCCAGTTCCAGTGCCAGCGCCAGCCGGTCCGGGTTCACGTCCACAGCAATCACCTGCGTTGCTCCGGCGATCTTGGCCGCCATGACCGCCGCCAGGCCAACCGCGCCGGTGCCAAAGGCCACAAAGGCCGAGCCGGGCTTGACCTTGAGTGCGTTGAGCACGGCGCCAGACCCCGTCTGCAGACCGCAACCGAGCGGGGCCAGCAGTTCAAGCGGCAGATCCTTGGGAACCTTCACGACATTATGAACGCTGGCAATAGAGTATTCTGCAAAGGAGGACTGGCCGAAGAAATGGTCATGCACAAGATGACCATTTGCATCCGTTGCCGAACTTGAACCATCCAACCGGCCGCCACCAAAATTGATAGGGCCGACATGCTGGCAATGCGCGGGATGGCCCGATTCGCACAGATAGCATTCGCCGCACTTCATAAAGCTGAGCACCACGTGATCGCCGGGCGCAACATTGGTAACGCCATCACCCACAGCCTCGACAATACCGGCGCCTTCATGTCCCAGAATGGCCGGCAAAGGCGATGGCATCTCCTGATCTCGCACTACCATGTCAGTATGACACACGCCGCAGGCAACGATGCGGACCAGAACTTCATCACGGCGAATCTCGCCCAGACGCACCTGTTCAATCACGAGCGGCTGCCCGGCTTCACGCACCACTGCTGCGCGCACGAAGTCACCTGCCTGATAAGTCATAATCTTCTCCCATCAACACCGCGCCAGCCTGCCGGCCTGGATTTCCTCCGCACACCGGCATCGCGCTCTTGGAACCGTTGAGCGCAGGTTGTGCCACTCCATTTTATTTTGCGCAATAGGTTCCGTAATGAGAAATTTGAGTTGCAACCTCGGTTCGGCGATGCGATCAGACGCGGCAGAAAAATTGCCATGGCGACCGGAATCGCCCCTGGGAGAAAGCAATGACTGTCCACCTCATCATCGATAATCAGACTCTCGAGGCCGAAAACGCGGCCATTTATGAACGCAAGAATCCCGTTTCCGGCTTCGTCGTCACGCGTGCTGCGGCGGCCAGCGTAAACGATGCGGCCAAGGCCGCCGAGTCGGCCGGCAAGGCTTTTGCAACCTGGTCGCGCACCGGCCCGACCGAGCGCCGCCGGATCCTGTTGGCAGCTGCGGACAGGCTGGAGGCCAAGTTCGGCGAGATTTCGGCAGCCATGGCTTCCGAAGTCGGAGCTCCGGCCCTTTGGGGCGGCTTCAATGTGATGGCCTCAGCCAATCTTATTCGGGAAGCGGCGAGCCTGACCACCCAGATTCAGGGCGAAACCATCCCTACCGATAAGCCAGGTACCCTGTCCATGACTTTGCGCCAGCCGGTTGGCGCCATCCTGAGCATCGTTCCCTGGAACGGACCGGTCATCCTGGCTGCCCGCGCCATTGCCTATCCGATTGCCTGCGGCAATACGGTGGTGTTCCGCGCATCGGAAATGAGCCCGATGACGCATTACCTCGTTGCTCAGGCATTCCTTGAAGCGGGCCTTCCCGAGGGCGTCCTCAATTTTATTGTCAATGCGCCTGAGGACGGTCCGGCCATCATTGATACGCTGATCAGTCATTCGGCCATCCGCCGTATCAATTTTACCGGTTCGACCCGGGTTGGCCGGATCATCGCCGAAAAAGCCGGTCGCAATCTCAAGCGCTGCCTGCTGGAACTGGGCGGCAAGGCGCCTTTTGTCGTGCTGGATGATGCCGATCTCGAAGGGGCGGTGAATGCCGCCATCTTCGGCACCTATCTGTATCAGGGCCAGATCTGCATGTCGACGGAACGCTTTGTTGTCGATGAAGCAGTGGCGGACGACTTTGTCGCCCGATTTGCCGCACGTGCCTCGCAGCTGCCGGTTGGCAACCCCATGGTCACCCCCGGTTGCATTATCGGCCCGATGGTGGATGCTTCTTCAGGTGTTCGGATTAACGAGCTGATCGATGACGCTGTTGCCAAAGGCGCCAAGATCGTCACGGGCGGTCGTGCCGATGGCGTCATCATGGCCGCAACGATCATCGACCATGTCACGCCCGACATGAAGATCTATGACGCGGAAACTTTTGGGCCCGTCACCATTGTCGTGCGCGTCAAGGGCGATGAGGAAGCCGTGCGCGTGGCCAATGATACTGAATATGGCCTCGCCGGCGCCGTGTTCAGCCGCGATTCCTCACGCGGGCTCAACGCCGCGCGCCAGATTGATGCTGGCCATGTTCACGTCAATGGCGCCACGGTGCAGAACGAACCGCAGGCTCCTTATGGCGGCATGAAGAACAGCGGTTTTGGCCGGTTTGATGGCCGGGCAGTAATTGATGAGTTCACCGAGCTCAAGTGGGTGACGATCGAGCCATCCAACCAGCCCTACCCGTTCTGATCGGACGCATCAGCGCGCTGACGCTGGCAAATACCATTCGTCAGCGCGCAATTTCCACCGTTACAATCATTTTCCAATAGAAGCGCAAACAGTTCTCAAGGCCGATACGGCGTCCTGATCTGCCCCGTGGCTGAACACTTCACTCGACAGCATGGTGGCGACAAGCGCCGGATACCCCTGAATATCCAGAATCGGAAACGCATAGGCCCGCAATCCCGGAAGCAGCGTTCCATCGACGAAGGCATAGCCATCCTCAAGTGACTTAGCACGCAATTCAGGAATGCTCACCGCAGTCAGTCCGGCGCTGGATGCAACCTCGCTTACAACCAGATCCGCCAATTGCTTTTCAGGCATATAGGCCAAGAATATGCGCCCGGTGGCAGAGCGTAGCAAAGGAAGCACTGATCCGACCGTTAGCGATGTGACGAGTGGAGGAAAGCCGGCGTGCCATCGAATGATGGTCGGGCCGGCAGGCCCCAGCGCGGCAAGCAGAACCGTCCTTCCGGTTTCGCTGACGAAACGCGCGATCGCCTCGTCCGCGTCGCGAAAAATATCCATACGGGCGAGAGCAGCCAGCCCCAATTGCAACGAGCCGGAATCAAGATCATAGGCGCCTGTGTTTTCCTGCTTTACCATGCCTGAAGCAATCATGCTGGCCAAATATCGATGGGTCTGTGATGGCGACAGGCCGCATTGAGCAACAATGGCTGACAGCGGGGCAGGGCCGCGCAGGGAAACCAACGCCTTGAGAACGCCAAAGCCAATCTCAACCGACTGGATCCCGGCGCGCCTTTTGCCCTCGACCAATTCTTCATTTTCAGCCATTTTTCATCAACCAATCCAACTTTTCAGCAGCAATTCACGAATGGCATTTTTCTGCAATGGCAGAGTAGCTCGAGTGCATTGCCACAAAGGGCACTCAGAACAAGTGCGCAAGTAGAAAAGTACTCTAAAATTTGCGGCAGCGCATCAGCAAGCCATTCAGGATAATATGTCCCGACTGTCTGTCCCTTCAGCGCTATTCCATAGGCCTTGGTCGTCATCGTAAACTGGCTGCGCATTCTTTCGCCTGCCTGGCGCAGGTGCTGCCTAACCTGAAAGGCTCATTGCTATGACGCTTGCCCAGACACTCGATCGACACAATTTGCGCAACGCGCCGGCCCGAAATGCCTTTCTGGATTCAATGCTGGATGGTTTGAGCGCTCCTGAAAAGGCAATTCCTTGCCGTTTCCTTTATGATGCCGCAGGTTCACGCCTGTTCGATGAGATCTGCCTGCTTCCCGAATATTACCCCACAAGGACGGAAAAACTGATCCTGGCGTCCCATGCAGACGACATTGCCCGCGCAGTCGGCCCAGATGCCCATTTCATCGAACTTGGCGCAGGATCAGGCGGAAAGGTGGAATGGCTGCTTGACGCGATGCCTGCGGCCAAGAGCTATACCTGCATCGACATCTCGCCCGAACCGCTGGCCGTCACGCAGCGCTCTATTAAGGAGGCCTATCCGTCCCTTCACGTAACTTCGATCTGCGCCGACTATCTGGGGGAAGTTGAGCTGCCCGAGCGAGGCGCGGGGCGTGATCTTTACTTCTTTCCCGGATCAACCATCGGCAATTTCGAACGCGCCGACGCGCTGACCTTTCTGTCCCAATGGCAAAGGCGAATGGGCGCAAACGGCTTGATGCTGATCGGCGTCGATCTGAAAAAGAATCCGGATATCCTTGAGGCCGCGTATGATGATGCGCAGGGCGTGACCGCTCGTTTCAGCCTCAACGTTCTGACCCGCGCCAATCGCGAACTGGGTGCAAATTTCAACCTTGCGCAATTTCGCCACCGCGCGAAGTATATAGCGGATCCCGGCCATATCCGCATCGACCTGGTCAGCTTGAACGATCAAACTGTAACAATTGATGGGCGAGCTTTCCACTTTGCCAAGGGCGAAGCGTTGCACATCGAAAATTCCCATAAATACTCAGCGGGCGAATTCATCGAACTGGCGGGCCGCGCCGGTTTCATGTCTGCGGCCATATGGACGGACCCAAAAGACTTTTTCAGCATCCATCTGCTGCGGGCTGGAAACTGAGCCATGAAAAATATGATGATGGTCGCAGTAGTACGCCGCCCCGGCGGACCTGACGTGCTTGAAATCGAAACGCGGCAAGTTCCCATGCCCTCATCCAATGAAGTTCTGATCCGAGTCAAAGCAGTTGGTCTTAACCGGTCGGAATTGTTTACCCGGCGCGGCCAGTCACCGGGAATCACCTTTCCGCGCGTGTTGGGGATCGAGGCGACCGGCATTGTTGAACTAGCCCCTGATACGAGCCATTTGAAGGCCGGAGATCGCGTCGCCACGGTCATGGGCGGCATGGGGCGGCTGTTTGATGGTGGCTATGCACAATATGTCATTGTGCCTGCCGACCATGTCCGGCGCATCGAGACGTCATTGTCCTGGGCTGTGCTGGGCGCCCTGCCCGAAATGCTGCAAACTGCATGGGGCGCCTTGTACACCGCGCTTCATGGGCGCCCCGGCGACAAATTGCTGATCCGTGGCGGTACAACATCGGTGGGGCTTGCCGCAGCACAGATCGCCATGCGGCGGGGCATGATAGTCTCGGCCACCACGCGCCAGCCCGAAAGGCTCGATTTCCTCGCTTCTTACGGGGTGATGTTCCCGATCCTCGATACCGGTTCGGTCGAAAGTGCGGTGCGTCAGTCTTGGCCCGAAGGCGCCGACAAGGTGCTCGATCTTGTCGGCGCGACCACACTGGAAGATTCTTTGCGCTGCGCCGGCAAGGGTGGCATCGTCTGCATGAGCGGCATGGTCAGCGATGCATGGACCATGCCGCAATTCGAACCCATGGCTGCGATTCCAAGCGGGGTGTGCCTCACCACCTATTCGGGGGGCGTGGAGGATTTCATGACCATGCCGCTGCAGGAACTGGTCAAGGACGTCGAGCGCGGCCGGCTCAATATTCCGCTCGGCCCCACCTTCCCGCTGCTCGAGATCGCCAAGGCCCATGCGCTGATGGAGAGCAATCAGGCGTTGGGCAAGATTGTGGTGCTACCATGAAGGTCTTGTCGCGGCGATACCGTGAGGTGCGCCAATTGACCCAGAGCCTTGTCGCACCATTGTCGGATGCCGACGCCACGATCCAGTCGATGCCCGATGCATCCCCCGCCAAATGGCATCTGGGCCATACCACGTGGTTTTTCGAGACATTCGTGCTGCGCGATCATGTGCCGGGCTACCGGCTCTATCGAGACGACTGGCCCTTCCTGTTCAACAGCTATTACGAGGCAGAGGGCAAAAGACTGTTGCGCGCTGCGCGGGGCATGCTTTCGCGCCCTTCGCTTGCGGACATTCTGGCCTATCGCCGGGCGGTGGATGACGCGATCCTGAGCGCAATGGAGACCCTGCCCGCCCCCGTCTTCGACCTGATCGAATTGGGCTGTCAGCATGAGCAGCAACATCAGGAACTGCTACTGACCGACATTCTCCATGGATTTTCCACCAACCCTCTGGAATATGCGATCTGGCCGCGCGTGGATGCCGGGCCGGTGCCTGCCACCAGACCCATGGACTGGATCGAGGGTGTATCGGGCCTTTGCGACATCGGTCACGCCGCTGATCCGCCCCACGGCTTTGCCTTCGATTGCGAAACACCCCGGCATCGGGCCTACCTTCACCCCCACGCGCTGGCCGACAGGCTGATCACCAATGATGAATGGATGGCATTCATCAGGGACGGCGGCTATCGCGACCCACGCCTCTGGCTCTCCGATGGCTGGGCATGGGTTCAATCGCAATCGATCCATGCCCCGCTCTATTGGCGCGGCGATGGCGATGAATTCACCGCATTTAGCCTGAGCGGACGTCATGAAGTCGTTCCCGGCGCGCCGGTCTGCCATATCAGCTTTTATGAGGCAGACGCATTTGCCACATGGGCCGGGGCAAGATTGCCCACCGAAGCCGAATGGGAAACCGCCGCGTTCGCCCATGATCCCCAATCCGGTAACCAACTGGATGCAGGCGGCGATATACGCCCCCGCGCGAATCCCGATGGGCCGGCATTTTTCGGGGATGTCTGGGAATGGACGGGCAGCGCCTATCGGCCCTATCCCGGTTTCCGGATCGCTGATGGCGCGATCGGCGAATATAACGGCAAATTCATGAGCGGTCAGTTTGTCCTGCGCGGCAGCAGTTGCGCAACTCCGCGCGGCCATTCTCGCGCCACCTATCGCAATTTCTTCTATCCGCATCAGCGCTGGCAATTCACGGGCCTGCGCATCGCCAGGGATCTGCCATGAAGGGTGGGCGCAAACTCGCGCTGCTGGCGGTTGGCGGATCGACGGTGGTGGAATGGTATGACTTTACCCTCTGCCTCTATTTCGCGCCAACCCTGTCGCGAGTGTTCTTTGGGGGCGACGATGGCGCGCTGGGCAAAACTTTGGCGGGCTTTGCCATCGCCTATCTGATGCGACCGCTGGGCGCGGTTCTGCTGGGCATATTGGGCGACCGCCATGGCCGTAAGCCTGCGCTCCTGCTGTCCATGGCGGCGATGACGTTGGCTATGCTGTGCATTGCGCTGTTACCCACCTATCAAC
Organism: Novosphingobium sp. Sphag1I; assembly: GCF_056279125.1. Lineage (NCBI taxonomy): Bacteria > Pseudomonadati > Pseudomonadota > Alphaproteobacteria > Sphingomonadales > Sphingomonadaceae > Novosphingobium > Novosphingobium sp. Sphag1I. The sequence goes on from NZ_JBWBQS010000013.1 coordinate 70,658, forward strand.
AGGCGGGGGCTTGGGCCGGTTGGGGCCTGATCACCATGCGATGCCTGATGGGGTTTAGCGTCGGCGGCGAATATACCGCTGTCGTCACCTATCTCTACGAAAGTGCCCCGGCCCATCGGCGCGGGCTGATAACCTCGCTGGCGGCGGCGGCCAGCGAGATCGGCGGCCTGATGGCGGTGGGCCTCTGCGCCTTGCTGACCGCCCGCCTTGATCCGCAAAGCCTTGATGGTTGGGGATGGCGCGTGCCGTTTCTGGTGGGCGCGGCGCTGGCCGGAGCGATCTGGCTGGCGCGAGGGGTCATTTCCGAAACCCCGGTCTTTCACTCGCCACCCTCGGATCAGCCCTACCCACTGTCCTATGCCCTGCGCCATGAAAGGAGGGGCATTGCCACCGGCTTTGCCATTTCCGCGCTGGGCTCGATTTCCTATTATGTCGGGATCACCTATGTGCCGTCCTATATGGCAACAGTCGGCTGGCATGATGAAGGGATGACACTGGAGTTTTCCACCCTCGCCGCGCTGGTGGTGATCGCAGTAACGCCTGTGGTGGGATGGATCTCGGATGTCCTCGGTCGCAGGGCGGTGTTGCTGAGCTTATGCGCGGTCTGCGCCCTCCTGCCCATGGCGATGTTTCGCCTGATCGCGAGCGGATCGACGATGGCGGCCTTGTTAGCCATTGCCACGCTTGCCGCGATGGCGGGCGGGGTCAGCGCAGTGGGCGCCGTGGCCACCGCCGAGCAATTTTCGGTCATGGCCCGCCTGAGCGGACTTGCCCTGGGGGCTACCAGCGCAACGGCCCTGTTCGGCGGGCTGACGCCCTATCTGGCACACCGCCTGCAACAGGCAACGGGGATGACCTCGATCCCCGGCATCATGATCGCTGTGGTAGCACTTGGGTCCGGCCTTGCCCTGTTCTTCCTGTTGCCAGCCCGAAAGGTCAGGGACTGAAAACATCCACAACCTGCCTCTGCGCAGGCGGTAGAGCAGCATAGTCGCGCAGGCCAAGCGCCAGAGCGGCAAGGCCCTGCTCCAACCTCCCCCGTGCCGTGCCAAAACCCAGACGGATATGCTGAGGTGCCCCCCAGTACTTACCGGGAGCAACCACGATCCCCCGCGTGGCGAGAAGCCAGGCAGCAAAACCCTCGGTCTGGGGCATACCTGTCAGGCGGGGAAATGCCAGGCAGCCCAATGGCGACAGATTGCATGTCACCAGTCCGCTCGATACCAACTTTTCCAGCCATTCTGATAAAATCATGCGGTTCGTATCCAGAATATCCTGCGTGCGCTCCCGAAAGCTTGACCAGTCCTGCATCACGGTCAAAGCGATGGCATGCGACACGGCCGACATGCCGCTATCGATGTGAACACTGGCTTGGCGCAACTTTTCCGCCAGAGCAGGCTCGGCGACAATCCAGCCGCAGCGCAGCGCCCCCAATCCAAAAATCTTGGATAGTCCTGAAAGGCTGATCACAGCCGCAGACTGAGCAGCAGCCAAGGCGTGATCATCCATAAAGGCGCCATAGATCTCGTCCACCACCAGCAATATGCCGGCCCCTTCACACAGTGAAGTCAGAGCAGCAAAATCGGCGGCCAGCAGCGGAAGGCCTGTGGGATTGTGCAGATGGGACAGCACAATCATGCGCGTTTCGGGCCTTATGCGAGCTTGGATATCTGCCAGATCGGGACGCATAGCCGGACCTTTTCGGGCAAATCCTTCCACCCTCAATCCTGCAGCCCGCGCGATATCTTCAAAGGGCTGATAACCGGGCTGCTCCACCAACACATGATCTCCCGGCCTAGCCAAGGCGCGAAAGACAAGGTTGAGCCCTGATGAAACGCCGGATGTCGCTACAATCTGCGCTACGTCCACACTGTAAAAGGTGGACAGCAGAGCGTGCATCGCCTGGCTGCCACCGCCAAAGACGGCAGGAACCGTCGCTTCAGCGCCTTTCTGGAATGTCTTGCCGACAGCCTTTGCCAACAGCTCATTGGGCGGTGAGACGGAACTGTCATATAGCGACAGACCGCTCTGACCGCTCAAGCTGCGGACCCAGTCCAAATAGCGCAACGCCCCCTCCTACTCAGCCATAAGAAATGCGAGCGCCCGCGCTGCTTCCTCCATCCCTATACCATGGCCGCCGCCTGCGATAACGTGCAGGTTGGGCTGATAACCCGCCTGCATCAAAGCCTGCTGCGCGTCATGAGCCAGCCCCAACGGCATTACGAAGTCAGCATCACCATGGATCAGAGCGATGCGCGTAGGCGCTGGTGGCGCGAAGGGAGCTGGGGAAGCAAGCCGTCCTGCCAGCGCGACGACGGCTCCGACCGGCCAGCGCCCCGAAACCACAGCATCCAGCGCCATGATGCTGCCTTGGGAAAAGCCAACCAGCGCGACTTCATTCAGGCGTTCGGTCAGTCCGTGTCGGGCAATAATTTCGGACAGAACTGCATCAAAAGCATCGCGCGCCTCAGCAACGCGGGTGGGGCGGTTGCCTGGTGTGACCCCGCGCACGCTGAACCACTGCCGACCGCCGCCGCCATGTTCAAAGACCTGTGGGCCGTCGGGAGCGGCAAAGGCAGTGTCGGGCAAGGACGACTGCCATACCTGTCCCAACGGCGCCAGATGCGCGCCCCGACTGCCCACGCCATGAAGCAGGATCACGAGAGAAGGTGCCATAGTTAAAATCCGCATGCCGTCAGATCCGGCCCCACCGGCACGATGCCATTGGGGTTGAGAGATTTGATCGAGTAATAGCCCTGCTTGATATGGTCGATGCTGACCGTGTCGCGCACACCGGGGATGGCCAGAATGCGCAGCATATAGGCGCTCAAGCCCGCATATTCGGCCAGACGCCGCAGATTGCATTTGAACAACCCATGATAGGCCGCATCGAACCGCACCAGCGTGACGAAAAGGCGAATATCCGTCTCGGTCAGAGTCTCGCCAAACAGGAAAGGTCCGCCCGCCGCCAGCCTTGCTTCCAACTCATCCAGCATGGCGAACACGTCGCGATAGGCTTCCTCGTAGGCCAGTTGCGTGGTGGCGAAACCGGCGCGATAGACGCCATTGTTGAGCGCGGGATAGATCCGCCCGTTCAGCGCGTCGATCTCCTCGCGCAGGGCCGCCGGATAGAGATCGTAGGCGTCCGAGGCCAGATCGCCAAAGCCGCTGTTGAACATGCGCAGGATGTCGGCGGATTCGTTGCTGACCATCGTATCGCTGGCCTTGTCCCACAGCACCGGCACGGTGGCGCGCCCAGTGTAAACCGGATCGGCCCGCGTATAGACCTGATGCATATAGGTAGCGCCATGCAGCGGATCAGGGCCAGCACCGGGATAATCGCCAAATCGCCAGCCTTCATCGGTCAACGCCGGTTCGACCACCGAGACTGAGACGACATCGCGCAAACCCTTCAATTCCCGCGCGATCAGCGTGCGCGACGCCCAGGGGCAGATCAACGCGACATAGAGGTGATAGCGCCCCGCCTCGGCCTTGAAACCAGTTGCACCATCGGGCGTGACCCAGTGGCGAAAGCCGGAAATCTGGCGGACGAAGCCGCCCTTTTCATCGGTGGCCTGCACCGGCTGCCAATTGGCGCTCCATTTGCCTTCGACCAGCATGGACTATGTTCCTTTCAGCGTGCCGCTTCGATAGCAATATCAACCCGGACATTGGCGGCAACCGCTTCTGTGCCGGCAAATTGCCCTTGCCCCACGCCAAAGGCGCGCCGGTCGATGGTCAGGCTGCCGCGCATCACGGCCAGCCTGTCCTTGATCGCCAGTTGAAAGGGCAGCGCGACCGGGCGGCTGATGCCGCGAATGGTCAGATTGCCCTGCGCGATATAGCGGCCCGGGCCGACCGATTTGAACTGGCTGGCCTTAAACTCGGCCTGCGGAAAGGCCTTGATGTTGAACCAGTCGGCGGTAGGCAGCGATTGATCGCGCGAGGCCTCGCCGGTGAAGGCCGAGCCGGTGTCAATGGTCGCCACAACGCTGGATCCGGCCAGATTGGCAGGGTCAAACTGGATGCGCGCGTCAAAGCGGCGGAAGGCGCCATTGATCGCCTGCCCATTCATCGAGGCAACGAAAGCGAGGCGCGATTTGGCCTTGTTGACGTTCCAAGAGGGCGCAGGCGCGGCCAGAGCAGGGCTGGCGATCAGCGCCGCCAGCAGGAAAGCATAACGCATGGGGGGATACTCCGGAAAACTCAGCGCGGTGTGACCGAAAGGAACGGCACCATCCGCCCCAGCACGCCATCGCGGTTGATGAATTGATGCTTCAATGCGGCGGCCACATGCAGGGCGATCAGCGCCGCCCCGCCAAAGGCCATGGCCATATGCGCCCCGCCCGACAGCTTGCCCGCCGTGGCCCGCGCCGGGGCGGCCAGATCATGCAGCGCGGCAATATGGGGCAGCGGAATCGTGTGCCACAGCAGCGTAGGGATGTTGAACGGGCTGACCGAAACCAGCGCCCAGCCGGTGAGCGGCATCAGGATCATCATGCCATAGAAGAACAGATGGGTGGCATGGGCAGCAAAGCGTTCCAACGCATTCATCGTCTCGGGCAGGGCCAGCGCGCGATGGGTCACGCGCCAGAGCAGCCGCAGGATGGAAAGCGCCAGCACGCTCATCCCGATGGATTTGTGCAATTGAAACGCCGTAAACTGATCCAGCCCGATCAGGCCTTTCATCCACCAGCCCAGCGCCAGATTGGCCAGCAAGAAGCCCGCCACCAGCCAGTGCAGAATCATAGCTACAGCCGAGTAGCGGGCGCTCATATCAGTTGGCCTTTTCAAAGGCGGCGGTGATCGAGATCGCCAGATCGTCGCCCACATAGGGGACATATTTGGTCACGCCGAATTCCGAACGCTTGATCGTGCCGGTGGCGCTGAAACCGACCGTATAGGCCTTGGTCATCGGATTGACGCCCGAACCGCCCAGCGTGGCGTTCAGCACCATGGGCTTGGTCACGCCATGCAGCGTCACCGTGCCGGTGATGCGCGCGGTGCGGGGGCCGGTCTGCTCAACCTTTTGCGAGACAAAGCGGATGGTGGGGAATTTCGCCGCGTCCAGCCAGTCGGCGCTCTTCAGCTCGCCATCCAGCACGGCATTGGTGGTCGAAATCCGGTCGACGGGCAACGAGACATCGAGCGAAGTGCCCGCCAGGCCCTGCGCGGGGTTGAGCACCAGCGTGCCGGTGGCATCAGGGATCACGCCGAAGAAATCGTTGAAGCCAAAGTGGTTGACCGAAAACTGGGCCAGCGTGTGATGCGATTCCACCTTATAGGTGCCGCCCTGAACCGGGGCGGTCTGGGCATGGGCGGCGATGGGGAGTGCGAGAGCGGCGGCAAAGACAAACAGTTTCATGGGGGAAAGGCTCCGAGAAGAAGGGATGCCCTGCTTCTACGCCCCTAACTTAAATGTGATAATCCGCTATTTTCTTGAATGATCTTCAACCGAGGGTTGGGAATGCGCGTATATCAGTGAATGGTGCTGACCTTCCATATCGCATTGAGAATGCCTACTTGGCAGACGCCATCGCCCCTCCAGCCCGATCAGCGTGTCCGGCACCAAGGCCAGGAACAGATGAACGGGGCTGGTGATGAGGTCAATCAGATCGTCAACCACAAGCCCGGCGAACCGGGCCGGGCCAAGGGTATTCATGCCTCATGCCCAGTCGCACGGAGAGCAGGTACCCTCGCCTTGGCTATCTTAAAACAGGACCACCGGAGTTCACCAGTGCCGCGCCACACCAGGCAAGCGTTCAGCCAAAAAATCGATCCATGCCCGCGTCCGCGCCGCCGGACGCCGCGCCGCATGAGTGACGGCATAGATCGCCCCGAGATTGAGCAAGGGAACGTCAAGCGCAATTTCCACAAGCCGGCCATCGGCGATTCCTTGAGCGGTCATGAACCGGGGAGCATAGACAATGCCTGCTCCCGCGCAGGCTGCTCGCATAAGCGCTTCGCCGTTATTGGCATTAAATGGCCCGCTTATGGGCACGCGAATCGCACCATTGGCGCCAAAGGCCCATTCACGTACGCCCACCAGAGGTGCCAAAGTATAGCCGAGACATTGATGATTTGAAAGATCATCGACCTTTGCGGGTGTGCCTCGGGCGGCCAGATAGGCAGGTGCGGCACAAAGCGTGAAGACCTCCGGCACCAGTTTGCGGGCAACCAGCGTGCTGTCAGCCAGACGTCCAATGCGGATCGCCACATCCCAGCGCTCCTCCAGCAGATCGACGAAACGGTCATTCAGTCCAAGCTCGATGGTAACCTTGGGATGGCGCTCATGGAATTCAGCGATAAGGCCCGCCAGATGCAACACACCAAAACTGACGGGCGCGCTGACCCTCAGCAGGCCTTCGATCGAGACGGAATGGGCAGAAACTTCGCTTTCCGCCTCGCTGAGGTCAGCGATGATACGCTCGGCGCGTTCAAGAAATTGCGCCCCCGCCTCGGTCAGCGACAGACGACGCGTGGTGCGGTGCACCAGCGTTGCGCCCAGCCTTTCCTCAAGCTGGACCAGATGTTTGGCCGCCATCGCGCCCGACATGTTCATCTCGCGCGCGGCGGCCGACAGACTGCCACGCCGGATCGCGCGGACAAAGACCTCGATGCCCGTCAACCGATCTGCCATCCAGCCTCTTCCTCTCCCACTTGCAATTCGGCAGCGCAGCCAACGCGACATGAGCCTGATAGCGCTGTCGCTATCAGGCTCATGTCGCCCATTTTATCGGGGCTGTCCGCTACCAGGCCAGGATGGTGTTCGTATAATCGATGAAGTGCAACCCTCCGCTGTCGGCACGCGCCGTCACCGCATCGACGATTCCCTTGGTGCTGGTGGATACATCAAGCGGCGCTTCGGCACCACCCATGTCGGTCTGCACCCAGCCCGGCATGATCGCCAGCAAGGTCGGACCTCCTTCAATGCGAGCGGCATAACCGCGCAGCATACGATTGAGTGCCGCCTTGCTCGCTCCATAGAGTTCATAGCTAGGCGAAGGATCCATCGACACGCTGCCAAGTGCCGAGGACATCACGGCGACTACACCCTTAGACGATACACGATCCGCCAGAGCCTCGATTATACGCATCGGTGCCAAAGCGTTCGTCCGCATCACTCGGTCAAATTCCTGCGTGGACACCTTGCCCGCCGGCACCGAAGGATCGTCGCTGACCCCGGCGTTGATATAGAGCAGGTCGAGCGTGGTCGAACCCAGTTCCTTCACCAGCGCCGCAATGCCAGTTTCATCCGTCACATCCAACGGCAGGATCGATAGGCCTTCGCAATCCAGTGCCGCCAGTTCTTGTGACGCCCCCAGTTTGCGTTCAGTCCCGATCACTTCCCAGCCCCGCGACAGATATTCCTTGACCAGGCCCAGCCCGAGCCCGCGCGATGCACCGATGATCAATGCGAGAGGTTTCTTAGACATATCCGATACTTTCCGAGATCAAGCCGATAGATCAGCGGGCGAAGCCGGCAAAGGATTCGAAATAGCGCGCGCCAAATCCGTCGAGCTTGCTGCGGATTTCTTCAGTCGGCTGTCCATAGACATAAAGCGCGTCGATCGAGCAGAGCGAAAGGAATTCCTCGGCAAAAGGCGCAAAAGTCTGTTCGACATGCGGCAACAGACCGGGCATGCGATAACGCTCAACGATATGGGCGGCCGTGCGTTCCTTATTGACCACATATTCATAGGTCAAAGTATCGGGTTCGTCTTTGGCCAATTTGACGATCTTAAGGACCAGTTCGCGGAATTTTTCATAGTTTTTGGGATCAAGTGTGAGGTGATAGACCGAGTAGATTTCGTTTTCCATGATACACCTATGATCTGTGAGAAGCCTTATGAAGACCCCGCTCAAATAAGGTAGCCTGGTGAGCTTATAAATACCCAAGATAACTACTCTTGGTAGACGCATGAGCTACAATATGCTTGGTGTTCGTTCCCGTGCAAATTCAGGGTGCCTATGACAATTCACGACCCCTTCACCGGCATTGCCATCTTTGTCGCGGCCGCCAAAGAGGGCAGCTTCACACTTGCCGCCGAAAAGATTGGCGTGACAAAATCCGCAGTTGGCAAGGCCATCGCGCGCCTGGAATCCAGATTGGGCGTCACCTTGTTTCACCGCACGACGCGGGTGACCCGGTTGACCGCCGACGGCGAGGCGTTTCTGGCCTCCTGCACCGTGGCCATGGACGAGATCACTGCGGCGCAGGCCTCATTGACATCAACAGACCGGGTGTTGAGCGGGCGCTTGCGCATCGACATGCCAGTGGCCTTTGGCCGCCGCATCATCATGCCCATGTTGATAGAGATTGCGCGTGAAAATCCGCAACTCAGCCTCTCACTGACCTTTTCCGATGCAACTAAGGATCTGCTCCAAGATGACATCGATCTGGCCATACGCTTTGGCCGGGTGCGCGATTCCAGCCATCTGATGACGCGCCACTTGTCCAGCCAAGCAAGGGTAATCTGTGGCTCGCCTGCCTATCTGGCCGAACATGGTATCCCGGTGAGCCTTTCAGACATCGAACGGCATCGTTGCATCGTCGGCTCCCCCAAAGGCCCGCCTCAAGTCTGGTATGTTCAGGATGAGAAAACACCGTTGCGCATCACACCGCCCGCTGCACATTCCTTCAGCGATGGTGAGGCCATGGTGGATGCCGCAATTTGTGGTCTGGGCCTGCTGCAAATGCCGATTTCGATCCTGCGCGAACATCTAAACAGCGGTAAATTGCAACCGGTTCTCTCCAAATTCGCCACCGACGTCGACATTCAACTGCTCTGGCCAAGACAATCGTATCTGCGCCCACGTCTGCGCCACGTCATTGACCATATAGCTATCAAGGCCGCTCAAGGTCATTTCAATTAGGCTGGATGGCCCGCCCCTATTGCATCGTGCCAGCCCAGCTCTGCGCTGATCTGGCGGCAGATTTCGCCAAGCTCGGCAATCTCCTGCTCTCCGCCCTTTGCCGATTGCGGGCGCAGGGCGGTGGCGGCCAAGATAGCCCGTCCCTGAAGGTCAAGGATAGGAAAGGCCGTCGCCATCAGCCCGGGGATTACCGTGGCAGCTTCGCTCGCATGGCCTTCTTGGCGAACCTGTTGCCGGATCTGCTCCAGCGCAAGGTCCGGCGTACCGCCTTCCTGATTTACCAGTGCCTGGGTTTCCGAAGGCGGCACGAAAGCCAGAAACACCCGTCCGGTGGCCGAAACAACCAGGGGCAAAACCGCCCCGACATGAAGCGTTGTCAGCAGCGCCGGACGGCCATTGTAAATCCGCACAATCGTCGGCCCCATCGGGCCAAAGGCGGAAATCTGGACCGCCTGTCCGGTGCGTTCGACAAAATCGCTGATCTGGCGATCGACAACCTTGAACGCATCGGTCCGCGACAGGGCCGCAAGCCCCACCCGCAAAGCCGCAGGTCCAAGATCATAGCGCCCTGAGGATGGGTCCTGGCGCGCCATACCCGCCGACATCAAGCTGTGAAGATAGCGGTGAACCTGCGGCGCAGCCATGCCGGTGATCTGCGCCAGAGTGCTGAGCGGGGTAGCCTCGCCCTGCCCTGCCAGCGCTTCGAGAATACGCATGCCGATCTCGATCGACTGAATGCCTCGCCGCCGGTCGGACAACTTCTCATCACCAACAGATGCCATTGCTCAATTCCTCTTGAGCAGCCTCTCTGAACGCTGGTTGCGTAACGATCAAGCCTGTTTGATCGAACATAAGCGCCAAAGCGATACCGCCTCGTGTCCATCGACAATTGCGGACAAAATAGCCGCATAGAACGGAAATCAACCCACATTCCCTCAATCGTCGATTTGCGCCAGAAACCTTGCTCAATTTGGACAAGGATGCATGATGCGCCCAACGTTTCTTGCGCTGGCCGCGCTGACGGCCAGCGCCGTACCTGTGCAAGCGGAGCCTGCAACCAAGGTGCTCGGTAGCGATTATACGTTTCCGTTGGCCATGCCCGGCATGCCTGCAAAACTTTCTGATTTCGCCGATTTGCAGGTGAAGAACTTCGCCACGAGCGATGGCGTGAAGCTGGCCTATTGGGAAGCGGGCAAGGGCCCTGCGACCGTCATCATCCCTGGATGGTCGTCCAACGGCGCGGAATATATCAACGTCATGTGGCTGCTGGCCAAAAACCATCGCGTGCTGGTGCTGGATCCGCGCAATCAGGGCCTTTCGCAAAAGGTGGATTTCGGTACGCGCATCGCCCGTTATGCCGCCGACCTGCGCGAGTTTCAGCAGGCGGCCGGGATTGGCAAGGCTGATTATATCGGCCATTCGATGGGCGCGTCGGTGATATGGAGCTACATCGACCTTTACGGCACCAAGGACCTGCGCAAACTGGTGTTCATTGACGAGGCGCTGTCGCTGACAGCCGGCGCCGACTGGAGCGATGAGCAGCGGCACGATGCCGGCGCGATTGCCGACAATTTCGACCAGTTCAGGGCTGTGCTGGCGCCAAAGCCTGATGGCAGCGACCTGTTCACGCGGCTGATGCGGATGGATTCACCCTATTTTCGCAATTCACAGACGTTTGCGAACAGGTTTATCAAGAATGACATGGCCTATTTAGGGCTGGTGATGCGCGACCACGCGCATAATGACTGGCGCGACGTGATCACGCACAAGATCGACCGCCCCGCTGCCTTCTTCACCGGTGAATTGAGCCCGAATGTCCAAAGCCAGCGCTGGGCCCAAGCGCATATCAAGAATGCGCGCATCTATGTCTATTCCAAGGCCGACTATGGCGACCATCTGCTCGCCTATAAGAACCCGGTAAAATTCGTCGCTGATCTGACCGATTTTCTGGACCATTGAGGGCCATGGCCAGGGCAAAACGAAGGGATAACGACATGCGATGGATTTATGCGGGAATGCTGGCCGTGTCGGGGCTGACCATGATGGGGAACACAGCGATGGCCATGCCAAAGATATCCGAGTTCAAGACGAACGGCGTGGACCTGTCTTTCGACGGCGACAGCCTGCGGGTGGCCTTGCGCAAGGAACATTGGCAGGACCCGGCCAAGGAAGCACTCAAAGACCGTGACTTCATGGCGTGGCTGCCGGTTGATTTCCATGATGGCGTGATCGAAGCCGATGTGAAGGGCGAAATCGCCCCCGATGCGCCGGAATTCGCGCGCGGCTTTGTCGGCTTTGCCTTTCGTATCGCAAACGATCAGTTCGAAAAGATCTATCTGCGTCCCGCCAATGGCGTGACCGAGGATATGGTCCGGCGCAACCATTCAGTCCAATATGCGGCTTTTCCCGAATTCCGCTTCGACCGCCTGCGCCGGGAAAGCCCTGAACGCTATGAAACAGCGGCCGATATTGCACCGGGACGTTGGGTTCATATGCGGATCGTGGTCAAGGGAGCGAGTGCTCGCCTGTTCCTCGACCATCGGCCCATTCCCACGCTTGTCGTGCCCGATTTGAAACTGGGTGAGGATCGGCGCGGCGGCGTGGGCCTGTGGGTTGAAAGCGGCTCGATTGCTCATTATCGCAATCTGAAGATCACGCCAGATGGTCAGTGACGCCGATTTTGTCGATCTGAAGGACCGCTTCAAGGCATTGGAAGATCGCGCCGCCATCATGGACCTGCTCTCAGGCCTGGCGATCAGTTCCGATACGGCGGACAAGGCGGTGCAGCAGCAAACATATCATGAAGAATGCGTGATGGACCCCGCTCCCGGCATCGAACCTATTGTCGGGCAGGAAGCCATCGTCGGCCTGCTGGATTCCCCTGCGCATTTTGCTGCCCGACAGGCCGGGATGGTCCATTTTGCAGGCTTGCCCCAGATTACCATTCAAGGTGATCGCGCGGTGGCGATCGGCTATCTGCAAATCATCGTCCCGTTGCGCGATGGGCCATCGGTGGCGCCGGAGGCCTATCCGGCAGATGCCGGGCTGGCGATCTGGCGCCTGACGGCCAATCGCTGGGATCTGGCCTGCGAAAGCGGCCAGTGGCGCATCATCCGCCGCACGATCCGAAGCCTGCCCGGTGCCGAGGCGCGCAAGATCATGTCGGTCAGCCCCCAAACTCAATCAATAAGGCCCAGCAAATGACCAGAAACATAGGCGCCAGACTGGCCAGGGGCGACATATTGATCGGCGCCGTCATCAACATGACCAACCCGACCATGATCGAACTGGTCTGCGGGGCAGGCGTCGATTTTCTCTTTCTCGATTTTGAACATGGGCTGCGCGATTATTCGGATATTCAGGGCGCGCTGATCGCAGCCGAGCTTTGCGACACCCCCGCTCTGGTGCGACTGGGTGAGCGGTCGGCCAATCTGGCGGAAAGAATGCTCGACGCAGGCGCGGCTGGCTTCATCTTTCCTCATGTGCGCACGGCTGAGGAAGCTCGTGAACTGGTTTCATGGTGCCGTTACAAGCCGGCGGGCGTAAGAGGCTCGGGTCTGGCTCGCGGCTTTTTACGCCATCAGGGCAATGAATTTGACCGGCGCCAACAGGCCAACCGCGACATTACCTGCATCATGATTGTCGAAGATCTGGAAGGCGCGCGTAATCTGGACGCGATCCTTGCCGTGGAGGGCGTGACTGGTGTCGCGATAGGACCGGGCGACATCTCGATGGAACTGGGCGCCAAGAACTGGGACGACCCGCGCGTGACCAAAATTCTGGACGATATGGCCGCCACGGTGCAGGGACATAAGGGGGCCGGAATGCTCCGCCTTTGCCTTGATCCGTCGGAAATGCCCGGATTGATCACGTCAGGCGCAAATATGGTGATCGTCAACCACGACGCCCATTTGATTAAGGCCATGTATCACCGATTGATCGGCGGCATCCGCACCGCCATCGATGGCCATAAATAATCTAGATATCATAAGTTTGGGAGTTTTATCATGGCAGATATCGTACTTGTTCCCGGGGGATTTCATGGCGGTTGGTATTTTTCGCCCATCCTGCCCGACATTCGCAAGGCGGGCCACAATGTTCATGCGGCAACGCTGAGCGGTCTTGGCGACAGACGCCATCTGGTCAGCGCATCAATCAATCTGGACACGCATATTCAGGATGTGGTCTCGCTCATCGAACATGAAATGCTCGAGAATGTCATCCTGCTGGGCCACAGCTATGCCGGAATGGTGATCAGCGGTGTGGCCGACCGCATGGCAGGCAAGGTCAAAGCGGCCATCTATCTGGATGCCCTCGTTCCGGAGAGCGGGGACTCCATTTTCAAGCTGATGCCCGAAGTGTCCGCCCAAGTGTTCTGCGGCATGACCACCGATGGCATCTCCGCCCCCGCCCCGCCGGGGCTGGATCTACGCGCCTGCGCCCACCCGCTGGCCAGCTTCCTGCAGCCGATTACCCTGAGCGGGGCGGAAAAGCAGGTTCCACGCAAGATCTTTACATGGTGCGCACGCGATTCACGTGGCCCGTTCGGCTCCATCCATGATCGCTTGAAAGACAATCCATCCTGGGAAGTTGTATCGGTCCCCTACGGACATGATATCATGAATGAATCACCCGAAACTGTGCTGTCACTTGTCCTGTCCGCAGCCAACGGCAACCCTGTCGAAGCGTCCCATGGCTGATCTCATCTCGTTCTCCCCGGATTAGCCTAACGAATTTCCGGAAAATTTTTCTATTTATAGTCCAATGCTGAATTATCGCCTGAGCTGAATTATCTCCGACCTGAAAGATCGGCTCAGGCGGTTTTACTGTGATTGAAAATTTGCCGCCCGTTCAAAAAGCAGAGCCGACCACATGGCTAAGAAAGGCTGCGATAGCCTCAACACGTGGGAGATTTGCCCGATTGGCGGGACGGACCAGCCAAAGGTCGCCACGAATGCATCGGTGCTGCGTCAACAATGGCTCCAGCCTGTCTGACCGGATCGCATCTTGCGCAGCATAATTGGGGATCTGTGCCACCCCCAGGCCGCTGACCGCCGCCAGCACCACCGCCTCGCCATCGTTGAACACTGGGCCGGAGGGCAGTTCTCGGTCTAGTTCTTTGCCGTCGAAAGCCCATTTCTCAAGAACACCGGTGGACGGATAGCGAAAGCGAATGCAGGTGTGGTTGCTCAAATCCGCCAAACATTCCGGCCTGCCCCTGGCGGCAAGATATTGCGGCGACGCGCAAAGTATAAAACCGTGCGAAGCGAGCTTTCGCGCGATCATTCCGCTGTCTTCCAGATGGCCGGTACGGATGGCCAGATCATAGCCTCCTTCTACCAGGTCGACCTTTCGGTCATCAAGCCCGACATCCAGTTCGATACCCGGATATTGCGCAAGAAATTCACCAAGGCGCGGCAAAATCACCATTCGCCCCAACGTCGCGGGCAAAGTAACCCGTACGCGTCCCACCGGCGCCGCACGCTGGTTGGCAAGAATGCTTTCAATATCGCGCAGATCATCGAGCAGGCGGGAAGCACCGGCATAGAGTTGCTCGCCTTCGAAAGTCATCATCACCTGACGCGTGGTGCGAATGAGCAGCCGCACACCAACCCTTGCCTCCAGACGTGCAACGGCCTTGCCGACCGCCGAGGCCGACAGGCCCAGCCGACGACTGGCCGCGGCAAAGCCGCCGGCATCCACCGTCGCGACAAAGGCCGTAATGCCTGAGATCGACTCTATGCTCTGTGGCGAAATATTCATGTCTTGTCCTGATGTTTCAGATGAAAGCCGGAAGCTCTTTGCGCAGCGTCTCTATCGCAATCTGAATTTTGGACGAAAGGTGCCGTTTGGACGGATAGATCGCCCAGACCGGCTCATCTTTCAGGCAAAAATCCTGCAGGATCACGGAAATTGCGCCTGATCGCACGTGGTCTGAAACATAGAATTCGGGCAAATGGCAGATCCCCATGTCATCCAGAACCGCCTGCACGATCGCATTGCCATTGTTGCAGCGCCAGCGCCCTTTGACCTGCCATGGCACCAAAGTTCCCGCCTGCCGAAATTGCCACTGGTCCGATGTGCCCACCAGACATTGATGCTGCGCCAGATCGGCAATGGTTTTGGGCACGCCATGCGCATCAAGATAGCGCGGCGAGGCGCAGGTCAGTATGCGCCGCTGAGCGATTTGGGTGCAGATCAGCCCGGAATCGGGCAATTGCCCGGTGCGAATGGCAAGGTCATAGCCTTCCGAGAGAATATCGACCACCCGGTTGGTCAGATCCAGTTCGATGGACAGATCAGGGTGCTCGATGCAAAGCCTGCGCATGATCGGCCCGATAAAGCGCTCGCCAATGGCGACCGAACAGGTCAGGCGCAGATTGCCGCGCGGGGCACTGCCGATCTCTATGGCCGCGATGGCTTCGTCCCTCTCGCTGACCAGCCGGGCAAATTGCGTGATAAGCGCCCGGCCACTGTCGGTCAGTTTCACCACGCGGGTGCTTCGCGCAAAAATCCGCGTGTGAAGCCGCTTTTCAAGCCTATCTATGGCGCGGCTGACGTTGGACGGGGCGGTGTTCAATCTTTCGGCGGCGCGGACAAAGCTGCCGACCTGTGCGACCATAACGGCTTCATCAATGCCTTCCCACGCGTTCATTATTGCACCTGTGCATTAATGTATTCCAGAATGGATCTTTATCCCAATATTCGATGACGTGTAGGCGAACCTTCTGTCAAGGAGAACCATGATGAAGACCCGCGCCGCCGTTGCTTTTGCGCCCAAAACCCCGCTCGAAATCGTCGAAGTCGATCTCGAAGGCCCCAAGGCCGGTGAGGTTCTGGTGGAGATCATGGCAACCGGCATTTGCCACACCGACGCCTACACACTGGATGGTTTCGATTCCGAAGGTATCTTCCCCAGCATTCTGGGCCATGAGGGCGCGGGCATCGTGCGCGAAGTAGGCGCGGGCGTTACCAGCCTTGTGCCGGGCGACCATGTGATCCCGCTCTACACCCCCGAATGCCGCCAGTGCAAATCGTGCCTGAGCGGCAAGACCAACCTGTGCACCGCGATCCGCGCGACGCAAGGCAAGGGGCTGATGCCCGATGGCACGACCCGCTTTTCGTACAAAGGTCAGCCGATCTTCCATTACATGGGCTGCTCGACCTTCTCCAATTTCACCGTCCTGCCCGAAATCGCGCTGGCGAAAATCCGCGAGGACGCGCCGTTCCAGTCGGCCTGCTATATCGGCTGCGGCGTGACCACGGGCGTTGGCGCGGTGGTCAACACCGCCAAGGTGCAGGTGGGCGACAATGTGGTGGTGTTCGGCCTTGGCGGCATCGGATTGAACGTCATTCAGGGCGCGCGTCTGGCCGGTGCCAACAAGATCATCGGCGTCGATCTTAACCCCGACCGCGAAGAATGGGGCCGCCGTTTCGGCATGACCGATTTCCTGAACACGCGCGGCATGAGCCGTGAGGACATCGTGGCCAAGATCGTGCTGATGACCGATGGCGGGGCCGATTATACTTTCGACGCCACCGGCAACACCGAAGTCATGCGCACGGCTCTGGAAGCCTGTCATCGCGGCTGGGGCACCAGCATCATCATCGGCGTGGCCGAAGCGGGCAAGACCATCGAAACCCGCCCGTTCCAACTGGTGACGGGGCGCAACTGGCGCGGCACGGCGTTTGGCGGGGCCAAGGGGCGCACCGATGTGCCCAAGATCGTCGACATGTATATGACCGGCAAGATCGAGATCGACCCGATGATTACCCACGTCATGGGGTTGGAAGATATCAACACCGCTTTCGATCTGATGCATGAAGGAAAAAGCATCCGCAGTGTCGTAGTATTTTAAATAAAGCTATCCCTTCCGCGCAATATATATTAAATGTTTTGAACATATCAGAATCTGACAATTCGATCACCGCAGCATCTTCACTGAAGAAGATGTTGCGCCCCCTATGATCTCAAGGAACATTTCGGACGATCGCTCTTGCCTTACAATTCGTCGATCCGACCGGCAGAGCGAAATAGCAATCTCTGGCCCCGGCCTCGAACCGTAGTCAGCAAAAATTGAATTTTGATCGGCATCCCCGTCACCTAGACACAGTTGCTAGGCCTCGCCTGGCTCAATCATGAACGCAGACGAGGCCTTTTCACCTGACGGATCTTTCAATTTCGATCGGGCATATGCCTTTACAGATGAAATCAGAACTTCAAGCGCGTACCAACCGAGAAATATCGACCGATCAGGTCATCCCCGGTAACCAACGGATACTGGAAAAGCGGCGTTCCTGAGACCGCCGTGTAAACGGGGGGCGCCTGATCGAGCAGATTCTGCACGGTGATATAGAACTGGGCACCTCCATTTACCGGTGGCCAAACGTGGCTTGGGATGATTCACTGTTACCGGACAGTGGGAGCGTCAGATGCTGCAATCAGGGCTTTTCGGCTTATCGGATCACATGAAACGGCTATCTGCTGATGGCGACCCACTGGAGGTTTTGGCCCAAGTTATCGATTTTGAAGCGTTCCGGTCGACACTGGTGGCGGCCCTTTCTTATTCTGACGGAGCCAAGGGCGGGCGACCTCCCTATGATCCGGTGGTCATGCTCAAGGTGCTGGTGCTCGCTGCGCAGAACAACGTCTCGGACGCGCGCATGGAATGGCTGATCCGCGACCGGTTGAGTTGGTTGCGGCTTCTGGGCTTTGATCTTGGGGCGGCAACGCCTGATGCCAACACAATCCGAACGTTCCGTGAGCGGCTGACCAATGCTGGGGCGCTCGACACATTGTTCGCTGATTTCGACCGCCAGTTGAGGGAGCGAGGCTATTTGCCCATGGGCGGGCAGATCGTCGATGCCACGTTGGTGGCGGCGCCCAAGCAAAGGAACACCGAGACCGAGCGAATGGCGGTGAAAGAGGGCAAGAGCGCCGCCGAGATCTGGCCGGACGAACCGGCTAAGGCGCGGCAAAAGGACACCGATGCCCGCTGGACGCTGAAGTTCGCCAAGGCCCGCCCCACCGCCGATGGCAGGCCGCAGGCTGATATCGCCATCCCGAGCTTCGGCTATAAAAGTAGCATTGCGATCTGCCGGGCCTTTGGCTTTATCCGCAAGGGCAAGACGATGGACGGTGCGCGCTACGATGGGCGCATGCTGCGCGATGTCGTCACCAATGACAACACCGCTTCAGACGTCTGGGCGGATACGGCTTATCGCAGCCAGAGCAATGAGCGTTGGCTCAAATCCCAGGGTCGGGTCAGCCGCATTCATCGCAGGAAGCCCAAGGGCAAGCCGATGCCTGCGAATATCAGACGCGGCAATGCCACCAAATCCAGTGTTCGCGCCCGGGTCGAGCATGTCTTTGCGCATCAGAAGGCAAAAATGGGCCTGTTTATCCGCACCATCGGTATCAAGCGTGCGGAGGCCAAAATCACGCTCGCCAATCTGGCCTTCAACATGCACCGCATGGACTTCCACGAGACGCGGGTCGCGGCGGGATAATTGCGCCTCAATGGCGGAAACCCGGTCCCCATACCGAGGCGGGGACGGTAGAATGCCGAGAAAATTGGGCAGTTCAGCGCTCGCGCTGAGGCCTGCACACCGTCACCATGCCTCTCCTGTCAAATCCGATCGGTAGATGGAGGTACCCAACTGCTTGGTTTTGTCTTTGCCGATGAAGGCGGTGAAAGTAAGATCCGTGTAAGCAATCGAAGGAACGTCACTAATGGCATAGACCAGCGACGGATCGGAATTCTGTTTGAGCGACGAACGCCAACGCTCCTGGACATCGATTGAAAAGTTCGGGTTGCTGTAGGAAAGGAAGCCGGTGAGCCGCCACTTGGCAATACCGGCACCTTGCTGGATCGATGCTGTGTGAGTGCTGGTCGTAATCTCCCCAAATGTGCTGGTTGAAAATTCCCCAGTTTGAGGACGCGCGTGATCGTCATGGGGGCATGCCCCCATGACGATCACGCGGCACATTTATCCCTGCTGATGCCGAAGGAAGGGCGCGCAGGTGATAGGACTGAGGGAGGTCGTTTTGATCCAGGAACTCAAGAGACAGGGGCTCAGTATCAGCGCCATCGCGCGCCAGACCGGGCTCGACCGAAAGACGGTGAAGAAATATCTGGCCAGTGGGCTGGAGGTGCCAGCCTACTCCCCGCGCAAACCGGTAGTCAGTGCGGTGGAACCCTATCGCGCGTATCTGCTGGAACGAATGGCCAATTATCCCGGCCTGTCGTCACGCAGGCTGCATCGCGAGATCCGCGACATGGGGTACAAGGGAGCCTATTCGTCGCTGACGGAATATCTGCGCCAGATCAGGCCGCCGGTGCCCAAAACCTATGAACGGCGCTTCGAGACGGGCGCTGGTGTTCAGGCCCAGGTCGATTTCGCGGAATTCCAGACGGTCTTCACCAGCGAGCCGGGCGTTGTGCGCAAGGTCTGGCTGTTCAGCATGGTGCTGGGTCACAGCCGTTGGCTATGGGGGCGGTTCTGCCCCAATCAGGGGCTGGAAACGGTGATGCGCTGCCACATCGCTGCCTTTGAGGCGATGGCGGGCTGCTGCACGGAAATCCTCTATGACCGCATGAAGACCGCCGTCATCGGCGAGGATGCGGCCGGCGTGGTGACCTACAATGCCTCGCTGGTGGCACTGCTGGCCCATTATGGCAGCGCGCCCAAGGCGTGCCAGCCCTATCGGGCTAAGACCAAGGGCAAGGTCGAGCGGCCCTTCCGCTACATCCGGCAGGACTTCTTCCTCGGCCGTAGTTTCCGCGATCTTGATGATCTCAACGCCCAGTTCGATGTTTGGCGTGGGGACATCGCCAACGCCAGGCAGCATGCCACCACGGGACGGATCGTACGCGAGCATTTTGAGGAGGAGCAGCCCCATCTGCGCCCCTTGCCAGCCATGCGTTACGATGCCGTCCTGACCGTTGAGCGACGGATCAGCTGCGAGGGGCTGCTAGCGGTGGCGGGCAATTATTACAGCGTACCCGACACCGCCCGCCGCCGGGTTGTCGAGGTCCAGCACCATACCCATGAGGTCCGGATCTTCGAGGAGGGGCAGCTCATCGCCCGACATCCCGTGCTGGAAGGCAAAAACCGCAAGCGGATCGAGCCAGGGCATCGCAAGGCCCCGCCGACGAAACGGGCCGAGATGCTACCCGCGACACAGACGGTGCCGATCCTTCAGCGCCCTCTGGCCTTTTACGGCGCGGTGGGTGAGCGCCTCGCCAGCCTCAATGCCAAAGGTGCCGCATGATGTCTGTCACCGAACGCATCCGGCAAAGCCTGCTGGCTCTCCATATGGCACGCGCGCTCGAAACGCTCGATCACACGCTGGGCAGGCTGGAAAAGGGCGAGATCAGCGCCATCGAGGCCATCGACGATCTGCTGGCCGAGGAGTTGAACCTGCGCGAGGGGCGGCGCATTGGCGTGGCACTGCGCACCGCCCGTCTCATGCCGATCAAAACCATCGAAAGCTTCGACTTCTCCTTCCAGCCCTCGCTCGATCGGCATCGCATCACCGCACTGGCCCAGCTCGAATTTATTAACCGGGCCGAGGTTTTGCATTTTCTGGGCCCACCCGGCACTGGCAAATCACACTTGGCCACGGCCATCGGCGTGGCCGCCGTCAGAGCCGGGCGCAGCGTCTATCGCTGTTCGTTGGCCGAGCTGATCGAGGCGCTTACCAAGGCTGAGCGTGAAGGTCGCCTAGTCGAGAAAATCCGCTTCTACACCTGCGCTTCGCTGCTGATCGTCGATGAAATCGGCTACCTGCCCATCACGCCGGGAGGCGCCAATCTCTTCTTCCAGCTGGTCAACGCCCGCTACAAAAAGGGGGCCATGATCCTGACCTCCAACCGTGGCTTCGCTGAATGGGGCGAAGTCTTTGGCGACCCTGTCGTCGCCACCGCGTTGCTTGACCGGCTGCTCCACCATGCCGTCGTTGTCCAGATCGAGGGGGCCAGCTATCGCCTCCGCCAGCATGCCGATCTGATCCCCGAGCACGCCCGGGCCCACGCAAATCTGATGCCGCCGCCAGCGCCAAGGCGTCGCGGCAGGCCCCCAAAACATGGAGCCGTCGATCATCTCAATGGCTGATCACCATATCCGCGCTGGGGATTTTTGCGCCAGCACTTGTGGGGAAATTTGAAACAGCATTTACATGCTGCGCCGGACAGATGTTGGACCGGCGTGCCGGGAACCAATACCTGGTCCAGTTGCGGCTGGTATCCGATCAGGCCACGTAGGGTAACCGCCCCTTCGCTTCCAACGCGGAACTGATAGTTCACCTCAGTGTCGATACCCCATGTCTTGAGTGAGGCTGCATTGAGCTGCGTTGCAAGAACCATCGTCGGGGCATTGGCCAATGAGTGATCACTGAAGGCGTTGGGACGCACAAACAGGGTGCAGAACGGCCCCGTACCGTTGGCCGCTTCGCACAGGTTTTGAATGGTGGGATTGCGCCCGTCGAAACTGGTAATCCCGTTCGCCATGCTGATACGATAATAGTCCACCGCGATGCTTAACCCGCGGACCTGAGACGGACGATAAATTGCGCCGAAGGTGAGAGTCTTGCTGATCTCGGGGGTAAGATTTGCGTTGCCAACCGTTTGCGTGGGAACGATCCCTTGAAAACCGGTATGGACGTCGGTGTAGCCTGAACTTGCAGTCGTCGCCGGCTGGAAGAGGTCGTACAGGCTGGGCGCCCTGATATCGCGAGAATAAGTCCCGCGGAGCCTAAGCCCCCTAATGAAGCGCCCCGGCTTTCCCGGAGGCATTTTCAATTGATTCATGCGACCATATCGAGGGTCTCTATGGCTGCGTAGTAGTTTGCCTCGGCCTCGGCGGGCGGGATGTAGCCGATGGGGCCGAAGAGGCGCTGGTTGTTGTACCAGTCAACCCAGCGCAAGGTCGCCATTTCCACTGCAGAGGCGCTTGGCCATGACCGCTGCCGCCAGATGACCTCGGTCTTGTACAGGCCATTGATCGTCTCGGCCAAAGCGTTGTCGTAACTGTCGCCGACGCTGCCGACCGACGGTACGAGGTTGGCCTCGGCCAAGCGCTGGGTGTAGTTCATGGCCAGGTATTGAACGCCCCTGTCGCTGTGGTGGATCAGGCCATCTTCGGGCCCCGGCCGCCGCGCGTGGATCGCCTGTTCCAAGGCATCCAGCACGAACCCGGCCGTGGCCGAGGTGCTGACCTTCCAGCCCACGATCCGGCGGGCATAGGCATCAATCACGAAGGCCACGTAGACGAAGCCCGCCCAGGTGTGGACGTAGGTAAAATCGACCACCCACAGTGCGTTGGGCCGTTCAACGCGGAACTCACGATTGACCTTGTCCAGCGGGCATGGGACCTTCGGGTTGCTGACCGTGGTGACCGTCGTCTTGCCGCGCCGCACGCCCGCCAAGCCCATGGCTGCCATCAGGCGTTCCACGGTGCACCGGGCGACGGCAACACCATCGCGCAGCAACTGGCGCCAGACCTTGCGCGCACCGTAGAGGCCGGAACTGGCCTCGTGGACGCGTTGGATCTGCGCCTTGATCTCATCATCCCGGCGAGCACGGGCCGGACGCTTGCCGGGATCGGCAAGGCGCCGCGCGTGCTCATGATAGGAGGACGGGGCGATCGCCAGTTCCCGGCAAATCGGCTCGATACCCAGATCCCCGCGATGGCTGTCGATGAACGACATCATCATCTCCCGTGGCGGTCGAGCTCCGCCTGCGCAAAATACGCCGATGCCTTGCGCAGAATCTCGTTGGCTCGCCGCAACTCCTTCACCTCGCGCTCCAACAGCTTGAGCCGGGCCTTGTCATCGGCAGCCTGCGCCGCTGGTGCCGCTCGTCGGCTCGCCTCCTCACGGCACCAGCGGCGCAGCGTCTCGGCCGTACAGCCGATCTTGCTGGCAATCGAGGTCATCGCCTCCCACTCCGAGCCGTAATCAGCACGGTGCTCGCCAACCATGCGAACTGCGCGTTCGCGAACTTCAGGTGAAAACTTGTTCCGGGTCTTGCTCATAACGAAAGCTCCTTCTCACAAATCGG
Source organism: Novosphingobium sp. Sphag1I (assembly GCF_056279125.1). Classification (NCBI taxonomy): domain Bacteria; kingdom Pseudomonadati; phylum Pseudomonadota; class Alphaproteobacteria; order Sphingomonadales; family Sphingomonadaceae; genus Novosphingobium; species Novosphingobium sp. Sphag1I. The sequence continues at coordinate 93,598 of NZ_JBWBQS010000013.1, forward strand.
AGCCTCCGGGAAAGCCGGGGCGGTTCATGGCTCTACCGCCAACGCAATCTCGTCGAACGCTTCTTCAACCGGATCAAACAGTTCCGGGGCATCGCCACCCGCTACGACAAATGCCCCGAGAACTACCTCGCCGCCGTCAAACTCATTTGTGCTCGCATCTGGTGTGCTGCGTAATGAGTCTGTGGCCTAGAGCAGAATCCGATCACTCTGGCTCATATCCTGCTGCTGTAAAGAAGTTTGCGCATTCGTGGGGAGTGAAGCAGGTCAGCGCCCCGCGGATTGCGTCCCACAACTCGGGGACAGTTCGAGCTGCGGCCTTTCGGATATAGATGTGAACGAGATTCTCTTCCGCCCAACGCCTCAGGAGAATTAGGCTGCCGTAACAGTAATTTTTTAGAATAACAAGACATGCATGTCATTTTAATTTTAATTCGCAAGCCATGACCTATTAAATAATATAATTTTTTAATCAATTTCAGTATATTGCAAAATAATAAAAATCTATTTTAATTTTATTTTCGAAAACTTCATTCAGTCGCGATAAGGATTGGAAACCTCTTGCCCGTGCCGCCGTCGTAAATGCCCAGCCATTTCTAACGCGTAACGCAGCTGCCTCCAGGCGGTCGGACTGTGATAGGTACCCACCGCCTTCCAATAATCTCGCGTCTTGCCAAGCGCAGACAGAAAGATCCATCGGGCGACCTCGACATTGAAGCAGGGATCATTCACCAGCCAACTCCGCACCTGCGCAGTTGACCGGCCTACCATACGCGAAATCCGGGGAACCCATGCGGAATTCACCTGCATAACACCCAGATCATGCGTACCATTGGTATTGGCGACCTCGGCCCCTGCCCAGCCAGCCTCCTGATCGCGCAGGCCCCATAGGGTCTTTTCAAGCCAAAGACTGCCCTGCGCGGCTTGCCTGATACAATGCGCCACATCGGGCTCATGGGGAATGTCGACTACAGGTGTGGCCCTCGCAGGGCTAAACGCAAAACTCAGGTCGGCAGCGGCGACAACCCAGAATCTACCTAGTCTCATACGACATCTCCTTGCGAACTGCTGGGAAACAAGGCTTTCGGCATCACCTCTCCGGCCCGCGCGATGGCTCGACTGGTCTGACTGGCAGCTGCGAACGAGAGCTGACTTTGGGCGAAGTCTCCCGGCTTCCGGGTTGTCCACGTTCCAGTATCGCCCGAAGGATGTGGTCCATCCGCTCCGCCAGCGGCAGCATCTTCGCAGCGATTTCCATCAACGGGCCCGAAGGGGCCGTGCGAACAAGGCGGCGTTCGACCTGCCGATCACACCGCTCCTGCCGCAATTTCTCCTGCTGCTCTCGCGCGGAGCGCAAGGCAGCAGCATGGCGGCGACCCAGTGCTCTGGCGCTATCCCGCTCTAGCCTCCCCAGCCCTTCCAGCGCCGATGTCTTCTCACCCGAATTCCGCGTCAGCTTTTCACTCAATCGCCGGACATCCTCAGTCCAGAGCTTCACCCCGAACCGGGCGCGGGTGATGGCGGTGTAATAGTTCTGGCCATTGACCAGGCCTGAGCGGACGGGTGCCAGCACATAGACCCGGTCATAGGTCTTCGACTGGGCGGAATAGACCGTTTCAGCATAGCCGTGATCCCAGGTGCGGAAGCGAGAAAGATCGACCTGCTGAACCCGGTCGCCACGATCCCAACGAATGGTCGCCACAGGACCATCCATTTTCTCGACCGTTCCCCGCTCGGCATTCTTCAGATCCAGGTCTTTGGTTGCAAGCCGCCACTGGATGCGATCTCCTGCCGTCAATTGCCGGTCCTCGGGCTTGGCGAACACATTGACCAGCCGCGCAGAACCCAGTCTCGGATCCCAGCGCAACAGGCGCCCATGCTCATCGACAAGTCTGACGATCTGGCGCCCATTCCCGTCCCGCCCGATACCTGCAACGCGATATTCCTGCCCCTGAACAAGCCCCTGTCCGGCATTATCACGGGCAAAGGTCACCACCTGCCCGCCCGAGTAGAAGCGGGCATTGTGCTTCTGTTCATCACTCATCCCGGCGGGAGAAAGCACTTCAAGTCTGGTATCCTGAGCCGCAATACTGCCCTCGCGCTTGAGCACCTCGCGGATCTGATTGTTGACGGTAATCCGCGTGGCATTGTCGAGCACAAGGATATTGGTGCCACGTCGGCTCTGAGGCCCGAGCCGCGTCCATTCGGTAACCAGACCTCTGGCAAGGTCCTTCGTGCCCATGCCGCTGACAATCTTGTCGAGCGCTGCAAGCGAGCCTGCATAGTCAGCCTCACGGGCAGCAGCTACGGCTTCGCGCATGGCTTTTGTTTCCTGCCTGACCGCCTCCTTCAACTCCGCAGTGGGAAGGCCGAGGCGCTGGAGCAGCCAGAAGGCCTTACCCTGTTCAATCGCACCGGTCTGCCGGTTGTCCCCCAGAAACAGAACGCGCGCGCCGGTCTCCCGGCTGATTTCGAGGATGCGCTGGGCTTGTCGGTTGCCAAGTTGTCCTGCCTCATCGACCACCAGCACATGGGCCTGATTGATGTCTTTGCCGCCACTTGCCATGAGGCTCGCCACTGTGCGGGAGGGAATGTCCGCCTTATCTCCAAGTTCGGCCGCAGCCGAAGAAGTCGGCGCCAGCGCGATCACTTTGGTGCCCGGCTCGGCGGCATCGACAAGAACCCTGACGAGCGTGGATTTCCCGGCGCCCGCCACACCGTGCAATCCTGTCAGCCGATCCCGCAAGGTGGTGATGGCGACGAGTGCCTGCTCCTGCGCGGGATTGAGGCCGGCCTTCTCCAGCTGAGCCAGCAAGCGATCCGCAGATGCGATCGGTCGTGCATCGTCGATCGCCAGTGCCAGATGCCGGGCAAAGGTCTGCTCCATGCGCGCCGTTGCTCTTGTGGTGCGCCCTCGGACGTGCACCTGATCGCCAGTGGGTTTGCGTGTTGCAAGGAGCTTACGCCGCCGCTCATGCTCGTCGGCCAGCGGGCGAAGATCGGCAAGGCGGACCTCCCCAACACGGCTGGCAAGGCCGAGACGCAGCATCTGGCCCAAATTGTTGACCGCCTCGCGGGTTTCAGCCTGACGGATGCCGAACAGCATCGCTCTTGCTGCCACAGCCCTGTCAACGATGAGAGGTTGCTCGCCTGCCTTGTCAGCCTGCGCCCTCAAGCTTTCGAGGTCAGGCGCGAAAGGGCGGCTTCTCTCAGCCCAGCGCTCATGTAATCCGCCAAGATCGACCTTCTCCTTTTTAGGCCGCGTCGCATAGAAAGACTGCCGCCTTGCCTCCTGACCCTGAAGTTCATGCTCGCTGGCATGAGCGTTGATGTCCTGCGCCCGTCGCGAAAAGTTTTGGGCCAGTTCCTTTGGGACACCCCGGATCTCGAACAGGCCGGTGCGCGGATCGCTCTCAATCTGATAGCCCAGTTCGCGCAGGCGATGCGCCAGATCGTTGCGATAGATCTGCCCCGCCGTCATCTGCTCGGCAAACATCGCCCTGCTCTCAAGGCTGGCCATAGGATCGCCCGGAGCCTGACTGGTCATGTTGAAGATGACAACATGGGTGTGCAGATGCGGATCAAGCTCGCGGCTCGCATGTTCGGTAAAGCGGGCTACGAGCAGACGACCGGTGGTAATATGCCTGATCTCACCATCCTCGCGGCGGCGCAGACTGGCATGTTCCTCAATGTAAGCGATGGCGCTGCCGACCGCCTGCTCATGCGCGGCCAAGATCCGCTCATCGCCTGAAACCAGCGCCATCACCGAAACGGATTTGGGCGCGTTGACGGCGAAGTCCCAGCCGGGATGGTGCTGAACTTCGCCGTCGCCGCGATACCTTCCCAACTGCTGCCCGGCAACCTTTCCGGCGAGCAAAGCCTTGAAGACATCCGGGTCGACTTTGCCCTCCAGACCAAGCTCCTCAGCGATGGCGCCTCCCCATTGGGAGTGCTCGTTGTCCCCCTTTTTGTAAAAATCGCCCACCGTATAATAGCGGGCGATATTGCCGGGCGTGCCGGTCAGGCGAACCGGGTGGATCATGCCGGCCTCGCCACTTTACGCGGCCCGTCAGCCTCCCCGTGCTGGACCAGTTGCGAAGTGATCGCGTCCTGCCGGTTCAGCACCATGTTCCACGCCTGACGGGGCGGCAAAGGCAGGTCTTCCGGCGGCAGCTCGATGATCTCCTCGACCGAGATCGAGGGGACATCGGCATAGGTGAACAGGTCCGGCTTACTGACGGACTCGTCCGATGCCCCACGCCCCTTGCCCTTCTTGGGCGTGGCCGGTTTCTCCCCGGCATCGGGTACCGAGGCCTCTCCCTCTTGCGCAATGGACGGTGGCCCGGTCTCACTGCCCTCATCACCCATCACGGCCTTTCGACTTGCCTCACGCAGCCGGGCTTCGGCCTTCGCCAGATGGATCAGCTGCGATGCCGTGGCATGCGGGACGGGCGCCTCTTTACGCTCGACAAAACCCGGCGCGATGTCGGGCATCGCATTATAGCTGTCGGAAAACTGGACCACCGGCAGATTGCGGCCAAAGCGCAGATAGCCCGTGAGGTTGGGGAGCTGATGCATCTGGGTTGCCATCACGAGCGGGCGGGTCACCTGCATGCGCGACAGGTTGATCCCGTCGCGCATATCGTTGACGCCGTAGCTCATGCCCTCATTGGCCTCGATCTGTTCGACCTGCCCCAGGTTCTCCGAAACATGTCGGGCGGTGTCGGTATCATTGGCCCGCAGCGCCACCCATGTTGAGCAATAGCCGGTGATGGCGGCCGCCTCCTGCCGCCCGTAGGTAGCCTCAAGCTGGGGATAGGACTGGAAACCCAGAATGCCGCAGCCGCCATATTTGCGCGCCCGGGCAAGGAAGTCGGAGAGCGAGGGTAGTTTCTGCAGCGTCGGCAATTCGTCGATGATGCAATAGAGCCGCCGGGCGCGATCGGGCTTCAGGCTCATGATTGCGCTGATCGCAATATCGAGCCAGACCGTGATCAGCGGACGCAGCGACGGAAGCTGATCGGCCTTCACCGTTATGAAGAGCCAACTGCCCTCCCTGCCCTTTTCCACCCAGTCGCGGATCGAGAAACCATCCTCGGTATCGTCAAGATAGGCAAAGCTGCGCATCACCGAAGCGAGTTCGGCCTGAATGCCGGCCGATGTCCGCTCCCCCTCGGATGATATGAAAGCGGCCGCATCGGTATCGGCTACAAAGGCGGCCAGATCCTTGAGCTTGGATCGCAGCAGGCGGAACAGCAGCACCGAGATGAAGGTGTGCTTTTGCCGCGCCAGTTTGCGCAGCACCGCCACCAGCGTTCCGCGCGAAGCCTTGGCCCAGAAGGGATCACCATGGGGTTCGGGGATCGTCGACTCCGCGATCTGGTCATACTGATATTCCTGCGGGACATCGACCCACGGCGACCAGTGCGCACTGCGCGCATCGAGCGGGTTGAGCAGCGTATCGATGCCGGGCCGGTAGAACTTTTCGACAAAAGTGCCTGCGGTATCATAGACGATGGCCCGCTTGCCCTCGCCCCTGATCCCGGCGAGCATCTTGACGATAATGTTGGTCTTGCCCGTTCCCGGCGCGCCGCAGATCAGCAGATGCTCGGTTTCAAAGTCGGAGGGCATGGGCACGCCGCCGATGCGTAGCGGTCCTTTCTGCTCACGCCGAAGTGCGCGCCGGATCTGCCGGATGGTCCCAAAATGCGCGCCGCGCAGATATTCATTCGACCCTAGACCCTTGCCCGTCCGGGTAAAATAGAACCACGCATAGGCCAGCGCGGAGAGCGTGAAGAGACCGGCGATCAGGGCGCCATGGAGCAGGTAGATCTCGAAATTATGGAGAGTGTTTTTGGCAAGCGGCGAAGCGATCAGCCAGTCGGCCGAGGTGCGATAGGTTGTGCCGTCGGGCGTATGGAACAGCACCGGATCGTTGGTACCTGCTGCTGCATCGACCTTGATCGCGGCCTCAGCCAGTTTGACCAGAACATAGCGTTCATAGTCAGTGGATTTCTCCAGCGCATACCAGATCGTACCCATCACCCAGAGCGCAAAACCGGCGAGCAAAGTCTGGTAAAAGACCTGCGTCGTCATGCGCAGATTGTGAACGATAGCCTGCCCGCCTCTGGTCCATGAGCCGACCGTGTCGTTGCGAAAGATGCTCATGCCCCGCCTCCATCAGGAAGGAGGCCGCGCTCGGCGAGAATGGCCCTTGCCTCGGCCATGCCGCCCTCCAATGCCTTGGGCGATTGCTGGCCCACAAAGGTGCCGAGGATTGCCAGCATCTGGATCGAGGTCGCGAGGATCTCGTCATTGGAAGAAAAGACATAGCGGCTTTGGGGATCTGCCGCCTGAATGAGGACGTTGCGACAAAAGGTCGCCAGCGGCAGGCCAGCGCCATAAGCGCGCCGTTCAAGCCGTGCATAGAGCTCGTCGTCGAGCCGAATACCAAGTTTGGTCATACAGAAACTCCGTTGAACAGAGCTTCTGCCTGAGGTCGTAAGCAGGGTGACTATAGGCGATTGCAGCCAGCTTTTCAACGCATGGCAGGCGCGGGGTCCAACCTGTTCCGGGCAAGTGCCCCGGAATTACCGTTTACGGTGTCTGGGGTTCGTGGCCCCGGTCGCGACGGGCTGTTTTCCAATGGGTTAGACCAAAGCTTTCAGATCATGGGAGCCATGGGGGCCAGATGGCTGGAATTTTGGGGTACGCGACATACAGCGATAAAGGCATGATATGTCGCGACAAAGGCATCGCAGCACCCGTGCGTACGGTGCATTACAAACGGCACCTGCCGTGCGTCCCGCCTGACGCAGCAGCCTGCCTGCTGCGATACGATGACACATTGACGGGCGGCCCTTCCCGGTAGGGTCTTTTTCCTGTTCCAATGGCCTGGCGGTCTGGGTTCCGGAAGATTGACCATCGGACAATTTTTGCGCCGCGATATTGCGATCATGCTGCATGCTCCCGATATGAGGAACGTGGCGGGCAGGCCATCGCTCAAAAGGACGATGGACATGCCAAAATTGACATCAAGAGATCGCCTTGCCGAACTGGAAGATCGCCAGCGCAAGGCAGCCGAAGAGGTTGAGAAAGCCCGCCGATTGCTGCGGGGCAAATATGCCGAACTTCTGCGAGATCTGCCGGTCGAACGACTGACGGAAGGTGAGTTGCGCGAGATCGTGACGCAGGCAATCCGAACAGGTGGGGAGGCCGCAATCATCGCGCTCAAACCCCTGCCCGATGCAGGAGCAGCACTCCCTCGCAAGCCCCGGGTTCCTGGCAAGCGTCCTCCCGATACGCCTGATGCGGGGCCCCCACCGGAAGGGCCAAAGCCCCCAATCGGCGCCGCGACGGACCCGCAGACGGGTCCCTGAGCGGCACCGACAATACCCATGTAACAAGAAAGAAGAAGGGCTGGCCCGGCGCACCGGACCAGCCCTTTGCCCTTACCTAACGGGACGCAGCCTCTTGCTGATCGGCCAACGTGATAAAATGCGCAGGGATACCCTTGGCTCTCACCCCGCGCGCCAGATGCGATTGCAGCCCTGAGCCTTGCGCCACTACCGCCTCAACAGGCCCCAGCGCCAGCAATTGCTCGTTACGGCGGAACCCGGCCTGCGCTCCCAGCTTGCGGTTGAGAGTGAAGGCGATGAGGCGAACATTCCGGCTCGCCGCCCATGCCGCCGCCATCGCATCGCAGCCCTTTTCCTGGGCGGTCGTGGCCAGCACCATTGCCGGTATCCGCGCCTTCACCGCATCAAGGCGGTCCCAGATCAGACCGTGATCGAGCCAGCCTTCGCCCCCACCGGAGAAGATTACGATAGGGGCTTGCGGATGGTGCTGGTCGATCCGGCGCTGACGGCGCGCTGCGAGGAAATCCTGCGCGGCAATTACCGAGGCAGTACGCTTGCCCGACACCAGCGATCCGCGCGGCGAGGACCACGGGCGACCTGTTTCGCTATGGAAGGTAGCAGCGGCATGATCGCGCATGCAGGTCACTGCCTCGCAGGCTTCATCGAGTGACTGGCACAGGGTCTGGGCCTCTTCGAGTTCGCCCATCATCACCTCGGTGCCGTCAGCATCGCGGATGAGATCCCGGACCTTGAGCGCGGCCTTGTCCGCTTCGCCATCGAGTTGCCCGGCGACCCGGTGGAAGGCATGGACGATCCCCCATGCGAGGCGGTCGGAAAGGGTCTCAAGCCTGGTATCGCGCAGCACATCGAACATCGTGCGCACCAGCATTTCCGTGGCGAGCTGGACCTGCAAGGCGTCGGGCAGATCGCTCGTCACCACCTCGTCGGCCACGCTGATGCGGAAGCCATCGACAGTTTCGGTAAAGCTGTGCGCGAAGTCATCAGTGGGGCTGGCAGTTTCCTGTGCGAGGAATTCGGCGATTTCGGTAAAGGAGCGGACAGAACGGATTGCCTTGGTCATCGTAACCTCCATCAAAAAAGAGGTCTCTTCATCGGCACGGGCTCCGAGTGGCGGGGTCAAGGATCGCGGAACGCGACCGCGCAGCGGCGGCGGGGGTCACGATTTTTTCGGGCGGCAGATGGGTTCGCCATACCGACACAACGCCCGACCCGCCCGCAAAAATGGTGGGGCCCCGGCGTCCTTGAGGCCGTCGCGATCCCGTGCCAGTCTTGGAAGACTTGAGAGAAGAGAGGAGGCTTGCGAAGCGGGGGTTCGATGCCCCCGCTTCGCAACGGGTGCCCCCACACGCGATCCAACCAAGAAGAAGTCCCTCGCCCCTGCCGGATCTTGGCCCATCCCATCAGGCATAAAAAAGGCCGACCGCGCAGGAGCACGGCCGGCCAGCTTTCAAGGAATATACAAAGGGAAATCAGACCGCGTGCCGCCGCTTTGTCACCGTCAAGCGAGGTACGCTGTCCATGGGCGCCTGCTCGGCTTTGCGGAAGGCATGAATGGGCACGCCTGCCTTCCTCAGCGCCTGATAGAGATTGGCCTGAATGCCCGATCCTTCGCCCAGAATGGCCTCGACGGGTTTGAGTTCGACCATCCTTCGGTTGCGGGCAAAGGGAGCGCCCCGCCCTGCACCCGTCAGCGTATAGGCCACCAGCGGAACCCCGCTATGCGCCGCCCATGCCGCGACAATGGCATCGAAGCCTTTGCGCTGTGCGGTTGTGACCAGCATCATGTGCGGAATGCGGGCATGAACCGCATCGAGCCTTGCCCAGACCGACTGCCAGTCATGCCATTCGGCATGGCCCGACGCGATAACGATGGGGCCTCTGGGCACATGCCTTTCGCGCTTTTCCAGATCGCGCGCGCGCAGAAAATCCTGAATGGCGATCTGCGTGGCGGTCGATGCCTTCGATACGCGCGAGCCTTTGGCAGGTGACCATGGCCAGCCCGACTGGACGCGGTACATTTCGGCGGCATAGTCGCGCATGCATTCCATGGCCTCGCGCTGCTCGGCGGTCGATTGGCAAAGGAGCTGTTTGTCCTCCAACTCCCGATTATAGACTTCCGAGCTGTCGGGATGACGCGCCAGATCACGAATTTCATCGGCCAGCGCCTCCTCGCGGCGCTCCAACTTGCCCGCGACGAAATGGAAGGAATTGACAACGCCCCAGGCGATTTCTGCCGCCAGCGGTTCAAGCCTGGTGTTGATGAGCAGATCGAAAATCGTGGCGATCACCGCCCCGCATTCGGCTTGTGCCGCCAGCGGTTCGGGCATGTCATATTCGCCCGGCTCCTCGCCCGGCTCGATGATTGAAAGCGGCAGGGGGTCGCCAAAGGCCCGCTGGAATTCCGGGCTGGCAGTAATCGCCGCATAGAGGCTGGGCAGATCCGCGAGGCTGCTCACGCGGCGTGAAGATGGATCGGTCATGGGACTACTCCCGATTGTCCGGGGAAACGAAAACGGGCCGGAAAGACGCAAGCGCTCTCCGACCCGTCTGAGGTGAATGATGGCGGCTGTCAGAACCCGACGTCGTCATCCTCGCCGGTACCGAAGGGCGCCATTTCGCGGCTCATCGTGCCATCGGGCCCGGCGGTGCTGTCACCAAAGCCGCTGCCCTCGCCGCCCTCATAGCGCCCGCCACTGTCCCCGCCTTGCATGTCGTAATTGCTGGCGCCAAAGCCGCTGCCTCCGGCGTCCGAACGCAGCGTATCGCGCCGCCATGCAATCGCATAACCGCCGTTTTCATTGCGGAACAGTGCGACCGGCAGCGGCTCGGGCAGGCTGGGATCATCGATATTGCCGGCGAGAAACACCTCCCCGGTCTTCTTCATTTCCGCTTCCCACAGGGCGCCGATCTGCACCCAGCGCCGGGCGACATTGAGCGCGACGACCTCAAAGCGGGGCGCACGCGGGTTCTGGCTTTCAACGGCGCGCAGACCGATGCGGGGCAGATCGATCGTGCGCGTGGCAATACGCCCCATCAGACGACCATTCTGAAGCGAGATTTCTCCGATATTCATTGCCTTGACCTTTCGAATATCGCTCGGAACCCTTTTCCGGCGACACTCATCAAGACCCTTCTCTCCTCTCTGGCCCGGCGCTGCCGCGCCGCACGCCCGTCTCCCTATACCGATGCCCTCACCGCGCGCGCGGCGCCCTCACACCTATCCGGCAGCAGATCCAATCCAGGTGACATGCAGCCGATGGTCGGGAGACAAGGTGCCCTCGACCACGACACTTTTGGCATCGAAACAATGCAGATCCTCTTCGGTGACAAGGCGGAGAATGGTGCGGTCATCGACCTCGAGCACCGGGCTGTGGCCGTTCATGCGCAGCACGCCGGTCAGGCGGCGGTAGCCGCCGGGGGAATGGGACATCAAAGCAATCCTGCAAGAAGAAAACTGGCGGCCGACAGACATGACCGACACGGCCGTGACAGGTGAAGGAAGTGATCGGAATGCATGATACCTCCATGGCGAGCCGTCCCTCGCGTGACAATGCTCAAAGTGGTGCCGGAATGGTGGCGATCCCTGCCCAATCAGGCATCAGTCAGGCCCAGATCAGGCATGACCAGAGCCCGCCTCCTCATCGCTGACGTAGCGGAGTTTATGGCCCACCAGTGTTTCGCGAAGCCTGTTCTCCGTGCGGATGAGATCGCCCCGGCTGGCCAGAACCTCGATCGTATAGGTGCCACGGGCAAACAGATCGCTGCCCTGCGGGGCAAGCGCGGTATAGGCAGCTGGCCATTGGCAAAGCAGCACCCATGGCCAGCCTGGTAGCACCGGCGGATAGCGCGCGATCACCACGCATTCGCTGACGCTTCGCGAAGGGCGGCAATCCAGCAGATCAGGGAGCGCCAGTTGCTTGCGCGGCGCATCGAGGAACGCCTCAAGTTCGGCCAGTTCTGCCGCAGTTTCGAGCAGGATCGGATAGTAGCGCCCGAGCGGCAAACTGGCTCCAGCAAAACATGCCGGAACATCAATCAGCATGATATCGGGTAAACTGGCAACGGCGCGGGGATAGAGGCACCGGCAGGCCGCCAGATGTTCGGTGAGGCGCATAAAAGGATTGTGCCTCAAGGACGTGCAGCGTCAAGCCGATGTGACGGAATTGGCCTGATAATATGCGGCCTCTACAATCGGGATCCGCAGCGAACGGCTAGCTGAGCGACTGGATGACACCAATATCTCACGCCCCATGCAAAATACGTTCGATCCGGACAACATCAGTAAGGGCGCTATAGAAAATCACATAACTGCCATAGGGTCTGGAGCGAAGCCCAGCCCGAAGATCAGCGCGTGCAGCACCTGCATGCGAATAATCGAGCAGTTTGATACAGACCGCTTCAAGCTCATCGACAAATGTGATCGCTCTTGCCGGATTGTCCATCGCTATAAAGCTGGCGATATCGACGAGATCCGCCTCGGCAGCTGACGAAAACTCAAGATGCATCAGTCGTCCACGCGCCCCGCAGCAATATCGGCGATACGCTGGCGGGCTTTGGCAAAGACATGATCGGCCGGAATACCCGGACCACCATTGACGCCAATCTCGACTTCCGAACGAAGCGCATCAAGCCTTGCCTGGCGCATGGCTTCCTGCTCTTCAAGCAGGCGGAGGCTGTCACGTACGACTTCGCTTGCCGAAGCATAGCGACCGCTGTTCACCTGCTGCTTGATGAAACCCTCAAAATGAGTGCCAAGGGTAAAACTTGAAGGCATGAGCATACTCCTCTGGAAAGGAGAAATATCATTTTATGATATTGCTGCGCAAGGTGCGCCATTGGTGGCGAACCAAGCGACGTCGATCAGGATGATACGAATATGGCGGCGGCGCGGGGGTAGGCCGTCTGGTGATCGGTGAGGCGCGTAAAAGGATTGTGCCTCATGCACATGCAGCACCAAGTAGCGCCGCACGTGCCGATCAGGAAAAAGCAGTATCGGCAGCAGGTTACCAGAGACGCAGCAGCGTGGATTCATCGAACAAGGCTTAGCTGGTCATGGGGATGAGAGCGCTGGGCAAGGCCATCCTAGAGAATAATGGCGACAATCCGCTCATCCCGACTGGGCGCGCGACCTGAGATCCGAAAAGGCTGAAGGGGCCTGCCCGTCCGCAGGATCAGTTGGATATGTCCGCTGCTATGCCGTCTCTGAATAGCTACCGCATAGCAGCGCTCGAACGAGGCCAGCCATTGCCGGCGCGGCGATAGAGGTTCGGAATTGGCCATTGCTACCCTCCGGGATCGAAATTGAGCGACCGGCAGAACACCTTGTCATAGCTCACAGAAAAATTCGCCAGCGCTCATCTGGCGACATTTCCCGGTCAAAGGAAATCCATGCGGCGCCTGCCGCGCTGCCATAAGTCAGAAGGGCCCAGAGCGCAGATGAGAGATTCTCAGGTCGCTCGGCCGCTGCCCATCCGGCAGCGCTGGTATGCACGAAGAAGCCGTCGAGATGCGGTTCGATCACAAGGTCTCGATAGCGTACATCCAGACGCCCTTCGCCATTGCGGGAAGAAGCCCTGATCGCCTGTTCGATGGCTCCCCGCTCATCGAGAGGAAGATGCAGAGGCGAAAAGGTCAGAAGTGTGGTTTCACGCATGATCGGGCTCCTCGCGGCCATCGGCATTCACGCGCGGGATTTCTTGCCGATGGGTATCACCGCATCTGTCACACCAGGCCGGATCGAGGATCGCAACAAGCGCCCAGTCCTGCGCAGCAGCATCCCAGCGCAGTGTGGCGTCACAAAGGACATCGGGGCAACGGCACTTTTCGCAAAGCACAACCTTGGGTGTTTCACGCCGTAGGTTCTGCGCCAAATCAGCAAAGACCGGGAGATCGGCCCTCAGCGGCTCATCGTGGTCGAACCATAACCAGTCAGCCCCCAGAGATGCGGCCCGCTGCAGCAATGCCCAGAACACAGGCGACACCTCTTCGGGGCGCTCGGGGTGATCCTCAAGCAAGCTCAGATGGACGGCAAAACCATAGCGATGCGCTTCGATTGTCAGGACGGGATGGTCGATGATCAGTCGGCCCGCCCGCCGGGGAGCCGCCGCGATGAGAAGGTCGAAGGCGTCGCGCTCGGCGGCCGGCAAATGCCCCGTCGAAAGGATGCAATGATAGGCAAGGCGCATGAAGCCCTCCGTGAGAGGTGATAGGAAAGGATTGTAATGTTACGCCCCGCAGCCTCATTCGGGAGCGGAGAGGACCAGATCAACCTGACCGGGCGTAGCTGTCACGATCATCTGTCGACCGCGCGGGATGAGCCAGACAACATGTTCGCGCACCGCCTCGCGCAATTGGGCGAGCAGCGCCTGCTCTTCGCCCAGCAGAAGCCTGTTGGCCAGATTGCGCGCATTAGCGCAAAATTGCTCGTTCTGGGTCTGCCAGCTGTCGCAATCGGCATCCTCGCCCGCGCAAAACAGACTGGCCTCCATCAATGTGGCGAGATCACCCGGATCGACTTTCGCATCCTGCGCCATCAGGATGATGGCCTCGTCGAGACAATAGGTCTCGTTATTCGCCACCAGCATCGGCACCTCGAAGGTCCGTGTACTCACCTTGGCATCAGGGTGCCCGCTATCCGCCATGGTGAGTTCCAGCATGAGATGAGCAACCCGGCCCGATGGCAGCGTGTGAGGAAGATATTCCTTGGCGCTATGGCCATAGATCCAGGGTTGGCCGTCATGCTCGAAGGTGAAATCGATGGCGGTGATGCGCGGCAGGAGATCATACCAGCCGTAGCCTTCAAAGGCTGGTTCCGGATCCACAGCCCTTCCGCCCGTGAGAAGTGTATTGCTCATCACCGCCGCAGCCGCCTGCTCGAGGTCAGCTTCCGAGCGACAAACAAGTATCAGGTCGCCACCCGCCACCTTGCCGCCCGCAGGCGTTGCTGTGCTGTCAGCCACCGAAGGCACCCAGCCATCAAGCCAGCCCGATGCTTCGGGCAGAGCAACCCCCAATTCGTTGGCCCGTTGCCATGAGGCAAAGGGCAGCCGATGTCCGGGCTGGAGCGCTATGGCGCGATAGATCGCCGCTTCCATGTCGCAGCGGAGCCGGCTGAGCGCTTCATTCTCGACCATTTCCTTGCGGGCCGGGAGGACCAGTTGCAGGGCAGGCGCATCGAGAATATCGACCCGCGCGCTCCAATAGGCATAGCCATCGACTTCCTCGACGGGATCATGACCGCAAGGCACCGTGACCCCATGAAAATTGATGCGCGACACCTGCCGATATTCACGTCCGGCCGATTTGAAGACGCCGATGCGCAAGCCCTGCCGGCTTTCAACGTGAATGGCCTTAGCCAGAAAGTCCTCACGCTCCATCTCCTTCCCGCAAAAGCGCACGGGTAACGGAAAATGGCGTGTGACCTGCCTGACCGCGTCATCAAGACCCTTCGCCCAGGCCGACGGCAGGGTGACATGGATCAGCGTACCTTGGCTCATTTCTGCAGGCTCGACGGCGAGCGGCACAGCCCCTTCCCAGCCATGTTCGGGGATGGTCACCTGCCAGCCTACCTGAGCCGACCGCGACCATGACCGGACCGTCACGTGCCGCCCGGCAAGACTGAAAACCCCCATCCCGGCCGGATCCTCGCGCCCGGCGATCTCGGCATTCCAGCCGGATTGTCCCAGTGTCAGCAAATTACGGGGATCGTCGATGCCGCAACCATCGTCGCCAATGGCAAGGACCTGTCCCCCATCACCTTCCCCAACATCGAGGGTAATGGCAGTCGCACCGGCGCGGCGAGCATTCTGCAGAAGTTCATGGAGGCAATCAGTGATGGTTCCATTGTAAAGTCGGGTCACCCTTTTGATCAGCGATGCACCAACGGCGGGCTGAATGGCTGAGGGCAGGTTCATAGGGCAGTGCCTCCTGTGTTATGCGATCTCATCATCGCGCCCCACCGCTCTCCCTCCCCTTTTCCATGTGGCGGCATGCTGCTTCATCATCTCCTGACGCCGCAGTCGACGTTTCCAGCGCGAGCAGGCTCGCCAAAGTGACCGGCGCTCTTGTTGTCCGCCTGCTTTTTGGTGCCCGGCATGGCCTTGCCGGATCGGTGAAGCGATAGCCGATGCGGATGGCATGTTTGCTGATGACCGCGACAGCCCGCCCGAAGGCCAGAGCCAGATCGCTCATGGAAACGCCATGCGCCCAAGCGATGGCAATGGCCCGGTCCTCCTCCTGCCCGAACGGACGGATATAGCCGTGGGTGAGGCCAAGCTGATTGGCATGCATGAGCACTGCGCGCACGCCCCGCCCCAGTACCGCCGCAATCTGCCGGGTCGGCACTTTGCCATAATCGCGTCGCAGCACGGCATTGTCCGCGTCCGACCAGTCGGGTCCGGAGCGGAAGCCGTTGGGGCGCACGTGCTGGCCGCGCAGACCCAATTCGCCCACGCGCCAGCGGATCGAATGGGCCGAACGCCCAAGTCGGTCGCGCAAGGGAGTAAGGCTGGCCCCGGTGTCATAGGCCTGCCTGAGGAGATCGTCTTCTTCGCGTATCCACGCCCGGCCCCAGCCCCGCCCATAGCCGAATTTGCGCAGACGCTGGCCAAGCCCCCGACCGCTGCGCCGGGGAAAACCTTCGTCCGCGAGAAGATCGGCCAGCGCCCCATAGCGATGTCCCTGCCCTGCCAGTTCGAAGGCCCGGGCCAGCTCCTCGCTCGACCAGTCCTCGGGCTGACAGGCGTGCCGCAGGCTCAACGCAGCAGCGCGTCCGATCACCCCGGTAAAAGGGCGACCGATCAATTGCGCGATCTGTGCAACCGGAACCCCGGCCTGATAACCGGCCCGGATCTGGGCATCTTCCCATCCGGTATAGGCAGGCGCTGCCGGCTCGCTCAGGCCCAGCAGTTTCGCTCGGGCATAGACGGCGCTGACCGCCCGGCCAAGCAGACCGGCCAGTTCGGCAGCAGGTTCTTCGCCGTAGCGGCGGATGAGCTCGGCGTCCTCCCATTCCAGCCAGTCCCGCCGAGAATTTCGGCGCAGACCGAGATCGGCGATACGACTGGCGATACCGGCGCGGCTCCGCCCCAGATCCCGGGCGATGTCATCAAGCGAGTGGTCGGCGAGAAAGGCCTCGCGCAGCCGATCCGTCTCCCCCGGCAGCCAGGCATTGGCCTGAAAGGCGATTTCGCGAAGGGGACCTTGATAGGCAGGCTGCTCGATCGGCACATAAGGAGCCAGCTCGACAATATCACCGGGCAGGCCGCAGAAGCTGCTTTGGGTCACGGGTGATCCTTTCAGGCAAGGCCGACAACAGGCGTGTCGATGACGCGCAGGCGAAGCCTTGCGGAGAGGCGGGCCATTCTTGTGGCATTGCGCGGCATGGTGTCAGCGGCGCCAATCGCGGAAAGCAGGTCCAGCCCGGCATCCACTTCCTCGCCCGGCAAGCCCAGATGCCGCGCCAGTTCCTCTGCTGTGGTGGCATTGGGGGCGATGCTGCGCAGAGCGGCGGTAATACGCGTGGCAGCCCCCGCTGCCGGATCGAGCAGGAAGCTGTCGAGCATGCGCAGACCGTGTCTGGGGACGGACACTTTCCGGCCTGCGGAAGGGTCGCGCAGCGCGTCAAGCTCAAGGAGCGAACGGCTTTGCTGCGGATCGAGATCGGCGGCGCAGAGCAACGCCGGGCTATGGCCGATATGACGGGTGATGGTGGGATCAATCCGGGCCAGCTGCGGCAGCGGCGACAGCGCGGGGCCAAAGGCAAAGAATTCGCCAGGAGCAAGCTGGCGCAGCAATCCGGCCTGTTCGCTGCCAAAGCCGAGCAGATCGGCAGCACGGGCCACATCGCGGTCAAAGACATTAAGACCGATCAGATGGTTGTGAAGCTCGGACACCACCGAACTGGCCAGCTTGGCAAGGCGCTGGGTCGCGATGATGGTGCCGATGCCGCGCTTGCGGCCCCTCGCGCACATATCGGTGAGCGTCGCCACGCCAAGTCGGCGGGTTTCCGCATCGCGTGCGGAAGCCGCCATATGCGGGGCGAGAAGATGGGCCTCATCGATGCAGACCAGCACCGTATTGCCCCAATGCTCGCGGGGTGCGGACAGGAGCCCTGCAAAGAAGGCCGCCGCCTTCTCGATGCGGACATCGGGTTCAAGGTCGGTGAGATCGATATGAAGCGCAATTCGGTGCTGGCGCGCGCGCAGGGCAAGCGCGGTCAGCCCGTCATTGGCATAGTCGCGGGCAAGGATGGTGGTGGCGCCGATATGATCGGCCAGATTGGCAAATTCACCCTCGGGATCGACGATGATGGTGGTGAGATAATCGAAGGCTTCCTCGATGATGCGGCGCAAAGTCTGGCTTTTCCCCGCACCCGAAGAACCCTGAATAAGGCAGCGCCCCGCCATCAACCGCGCGAGATCCAGTTCGAGCGGTGCGGTCGAGGCACGGCCCAGCGGCACCTTTGTATCGGCGGCCAGTTCATGTGGGACAATGGTCATGAGATGCACTCCTTTTAGCCCCGTCGATGCAGGATCAGGGCGGTTGGATGGCAGGTGATGGAATGGTAGCCCGTCAGTCGCCGATCAGGTGGACTGAGGCCATGAAGCCGCCCTTGTCTGGCTCGACCCGGATTGTCGGCGGCAGGGCATCAAGGTCAAACCACGCGCGGCCAATCGCCGCCTTGGTGAGCAGCCCGGCGATGATCCCCGGCATCAGATCGGAATTGGCCATCCCGCCCCAGCGCGGATGGGCGCGCAGTTCCAGGAGATTAAGTTGCCGCCGCTTCACCTCGGACATAGCGGACCGAAGCGGCGCGTCCGGCCATTTCCCCGATCCGGATTTTGGTGCGATATGTGGCGAGGATTGTCATGACCGCCCCTTCCCTTGGCGATCAGCCCTCACCAGTTGCTCAAGGCGAGGCCATCGACCGTGTCGCCATCGCAATCGACGAGGACATAGGCGAAGCCCCTCTCCCGACCGAAGGCGATCAGCGCGGCCAGATCTTCCGGCAAGCGGGCTGCGCCAGGCTCGTCTCTCGACCGGGTTGGAACGAACCAGCCATGGACGGCGGCGGCAATATCGAGCGGGCGATCGCCCGGGGGCCAGGAAGACCAAAGGTCCAGCAACTCAGCCGTTGCGGCGGAAAGATGCGCGGTGGAAAGGACGCAGTAGCGGCCATGTTCGAACGTTGGCTGGCATGTTGACGCAGAAGCGGCGGGCGGTGGCTCGATCCGTATCCGCTCGGTAGAGAGGCATTCGCTGCCATGGTCGCCGAAATAGCTTTCAATTACGGTGGCATCGTTGAGATCCTCGACTTTGCGAGGATCGCGGATTTCCGCCCACCATTCCCGGCAGAATGCCGCCACCTGTTCTTCCAGCGCCGGGCGATCGAAAGCCACATGGATGTTGAGGCCCTCGCGGTGCTCGATGACACCAACATGGACATCTAATGGCCAGAGGACAGGTGCATGTGCCAGACCTTGTTCGGCAAGCGCGATGTCCTCGGCAAGGAAAGCCATCGCCTGGCTATCGAGATCGGCGGGCGTTTCGAGCGCGGCACGGGCGCGGGCCAGAAGCGCCCTGAAATCGTGCAGGGTGTGATCCGTCATGGGGATTCTTTCGAAAAGGCCGATGGCGGCCGCGCCGGCTGTCCGGCATCGGCCGCCATCGGCCTGAAGGGATCGCCCGGTCTCAGCAGGCTCGGGCGCAGACCTCGCGGCGCAGATCGGGCACGCGGGGATCGTCATAGGCGCTGGCTCCCGACATCTCGAGAGCGGCCTGCTCGGCGCTGTACCAGTTGGCGGCTTCGACCCTGTAGGTCTCGCTGGCGTAGCGTTCGTCGCCGCTGAAAAAGGCAACCTCGACCTGAAATGTCTGCAAGGCGGGCACAATATTCTCGCGCATGGCAAATATCCTTCGCGGGCATGAAAAAGGCGGCGCCGGCCTTGGACCGGAGCCGCCTGAAGGGCTGGATGGGATATGAGCGGGCTGTCCCGCGCCGGTCAGAGCGCCTTTTCGAGGAGCTTGCGGGCCCTGCCTTCGAGTTCGAGACGGGCTTCCTGATGCGGCTTGCTGCGTGCGTGAGCGGTGATCCCCTGCACGAAATCATAGAGCGATTGCGGCGGGTGGCCTTCCTCGACCAGCACGGTCTCGATGATCTTTGCAGTATCGGTTTTGGAAAAGCCGCGCTTCCTCAGGAAGTCCTCGCGATCCTCATCTTTACGCGCGACAATGCGTTCGCGCGCCGCCTTGATGCCGCTGATGAAATGCGAGGGCGAGCTGTCGGCAAAATGCTCGAGCGCAGGTGCGGCCTGATGGGCAAAGCGGGCGGCGGCGAATTTCGAGTGGCGGATATTGACCTCCTCGAAATTTTCAACGCCCCACAGGCACCGATTGGCACAGACCCCGCGCAGGTAGAAGGTGGCGATCCCGAGCGTCTTGGAACCCACTTCCGAGTTCCAGCAATAGAACCCCCTGAAATAAATATCCGGCTCGCCATTGGGCAGATGGCCTGCGACAATCGGATTGCGATCGTCGACCAGAAACAGGAACACGTCGCGATCGGAAGCATAGAGCGTGGTAGTTTCCTTGGTGATATCGACATTGGGATTGTAGCGCATATTGGACCAATCGATGGTCCCCGGGACTTTCCAGCGCGTATCACCCGTGCCGTCTCCGGCAAAGTTCATCACCGCCGCAACCAGTTCGTGGTCCCAGATCCGGCCATATTCCGCGCCTGTCGCCGCGCGCAATTCGGTGCGGCCATCCTCGGTCTGGAGGAGTTTGACCTGTTCACCGCGATGATGGATCAGACCGTGCTGCAGGTTGATCCCGGCAAGGGCTGCGGGAAGATTGCGCAGATAGGAGGCCGGGGCCCCGACAAGGCTGGAAAGCTGACTGAAGGACCAGTTGGTCGGCGCGATGGGGCGTTCATCGCCCGGGGCAAGCAGCATCAGCCTTTCGGCATTGTCGCTTTTGGCATCAACGCGAAGGTTGCGGCTTTCGACGACACGGGTGCTTGCCTTGTCCGCACGGGAGCGGACGCAGGCATAGAGGTCTTTGAGTGAGAGGAATTTCTCATCGTCGGGCCGGGAAAACCATTCGGAGGATACCCGCCCAACGCGCTGGCCGCGATTGACATCGATGCGCCACGGCGCGGACTGAGGGGAGGTTTCGATCACAGGGGCAAGGGAGTTCATCTGCCGTCTCCTTGGGATTACCGAGGTAAGGGCCCAATCCCCCTCGCCTCATCCCAATCCCCCTTGCTTTTCTCCCTTTGTTGCGAGGATCCGTTTTACGGGAGGTGCTCTACGTCCAGATCTGTTCGGATTTCTGAGAAAGCATTTCAGATCATAGGTTACAGGCATATGACCAGTATTTTGGCACGGCTCAATTTGACGGCTTGGGCGGACGATCCGGAAAGGCAGCTTCGGGTCTATGAAGGAGCCAGGGCCGCCCTTCATTCATTCCGCCTCTGCAGGCGTGCGCATGTCTGACGGTGGAACCCTCATGCCTGGAATGCGAAAAACCACGATCGCCCTGGGCTGTGATTCGTCAGGACCCTGAACCCACTCGACCCAGCAATTGTCTTCGATGGTCAGTGGCCATTTCTTTTGAGAACAAAGATCGAGAACCACGAGGAATGCAATGCGCTGATCGGTGAGGACATAAGTGCCTGCCTGGCCGAGATATTTTTTTATTCCGTCAACAGAGGCGTTTGTGGTTTCTCGCTTGATCTCGACAACGATGCGCCAGGAAGGACGCACAATTGCGATATCGGCGCGCCCGGTGCCAATGTCGGGCGGCTCCCGCAAAATCTGATGGGAAGGAAAGCCGTTTGCCTGCAAATGGAGATATGTCCAAAAGCTCCGCTGCAAAGCGACCTCAAGCGGTTTGGCCTCCCCATCTTCGAAGAGGAAGGCGAAGAATTCCTCCGCCATTCTAGGCGTCACATCGAGGCAATGCGCGAGATAGAGAATCTGGTAGTTGAGTAGAATTCGGACGTCGCGGGCAAAATTCCCTTTGTAGTCCACATGCTTTTGCAGCGCTTGATCAAGCTTGAGGAAAGTCTCCTCGAGCTTTCCGGTCAGGGCGGAGCCTGCCATTTGCGTTGATGCAAGCAGGTGCGCGATGTGGCCGGGTGAGGGACGAGCGCTTGTCGCGCCTTCCGCCCGTCCCTCATCTTTTCCCGGACTTCGCTGACGTTCCTCCTCGACCTGCGCGAGGAAGGCGAGCGCGTCGTCCTTTTCCTGGGCCGAGATCCCGGTATCGTTGACCCAGGCCGACAGATGGGAAACGAGGCCATCCTGAGACACAATACCATGTGCGATCCTGCTGGTGACAGCCTCGCGCAACGTATCGCCGGAATGATGGGCGACGGCCACCAGGGCGACGCGCAGCCTGGAGAGCTGTTGTAGGACCGGGACGGCCCGTAACCAGCTTCGCTCCTCAAGGCGCTGCGATAACCCTTCCAGAAGATTGGCAAGTTCGTACCAGGCGATCTCGGCAGCGACTGTCGGGCGAAGCCAGCTGCGCAGCGAGGCTGTGTCGAGCAAGACGTGCCGATCAATGGCTGCTTCACGCGCCTTGCCGATCTCAAGCTCGACAGCTTCCTTGTCGGCCGCGCTGCAAAAAAGCGATACCGCCTTCAGGCTGTGGTAGAAGGCCCTTGCTTCATTCAGCTCGGGGTCGGCCCTCGATGCCGACGCAAACATGTCTGCCGCCAGCTCAAGGCCTTCGATGACCTCTTCGCCGGACGGCAATGACAGTGCATTCTCGAGCAGGATCAGACCGAGTTCATGAAGCGCTTGCTCTCCAGCCTCATCATTAAGGCACAGCCGCTTGAGAAGCTCGGTGAGATCGGGTGACCGGCTCCATAACCATGCAAGCCCGGCCAGCCGTGCGGCGCGCCTCACAAGAAAGGGATCGTCATGTGCCTCGATCTCATCGAGTGCCGCGATCACCGCAGGGCGTGAAGCGCCCGAATTGTTGGCCAGCAGGAATGCACCAGCCAATGCCTCGGAGGCGATGAGGGCCTCCGTTGGCGTGGCCTTCATCCGCACCCTGGCGATGAGTATGCGTTGCGCCTGGCGTGTTTGATCATGTCCCATCTGCGCGTGAGCGAGATGCTGCGCCGCTGCTGCTAAGACGAAAGCATGGGGATTGTGAGCAAGGACGGCAAAAGCTACCTTGGCAAGATCAGCAGGCATGTGATCATCGACACCCGCAATCGCCCGGACCAATCGGTCAGCATGGAGGCTTTGAGCCAAAGCCTCTCCTTCTTGCGCCACATCCCGCGAGCCGCCCAGATCGTCGAGCGTGGGCGCCACGAAATGGGCCAATTTCTGTTCGAGCATATCGGTTGCTCAAGCAGGCTTTTGTGCGGCCATCAGAACATCGATCCTGCTGACGTGGGGTGCAAAATGCGAAGCGGATTGAAGGCAGGTTGTAAAAGATTGCCCCTCGCGCTGACAATGAAGATCTGAAGGTTCTGCGTTTCGCTTGCGACAAGACCGATCTCGCTGATCATGGCAAGGAGATCGGCGTCACTGAGCTCTTCGCTTCCCGGTGAATCGATGAACAGAAGGCCAGGATGGTGACCAAAGCCGCTGATGGCCGCCCGACGCATCATGGCCATGATGAGCGCGATGCGCAGGCGCAGCTTTTGTCCCGGCGTCTGCTTACCATAGGGGCTCGCAACGCCGGAAACCGTGAGGGTAATCCCGTTGCCACGAATGGAAATGCTTTCCAGTCCACGAAAGCCAAAGCGACGCGCGATGCTGACGACCTCCGATTCCAGCGCGAGAAAGAGGTCGAGGCTCGCCGATTTCATGCGGGCTTCCGCAATGAACTCGGCAGCTTTGAGAATTTTCTCGCGGTCGTCTTTGGGCGATGCGGGCTTCACCTGATCGGCAAGGCGTTTGAGCTGCTCCAGGGCACCATCGATCTTTGTCATACGCTCTTCCAGCGCGCGGCGCTGACGCAAGGAGGCAGCATTTTTCTCATTTGCCTCCAGCCTTTGGCTGATTGTTTGCCGCTCTCTGGTCTTCTCTTTTATCTGGGCCGAGATGGTATCGTGCTGCGTTCTCAGGTCTTGTTCGACCACCGAGAGATCGTCTGCGCGGCTCGTGGCTGCCTCAATCGCTTCCTTCAAGGCCTCCTGATCGTCGTGAAGGGTGTCGCGATCACAGACAGCGCACAGGCCCACTTCATTCTCATGCTTCAGCCGATCGCCGGGGAAGGCCCCGGCACACCGCGGGCAGCACACCGGATCAAGGCCTGCAAAAACCTGCTTGGATGCCGCGCCTTCCCGTAAGCGACGAGCGGTCGCCCGACTCTCATCGCTCTGCGCTTTAAGGGCGATGGCCGATGCATTGAGCCTCGCCGCATCGGCCATGAGTTCGGTCAGTTCGCGGGTCAATCTCGCATTGTCCAGCGTCAGGCTGTCCAGTTCACTGGAGGTTGCGAGCATCGGATTGAGCTTTTTGACCTCTGTCTCGACCTGTCTGCGTTCTTCCTCCAGCCTAGCGGTTTCAGATGCAAAACTGTTTTGTGCAGCTCGCGCTGATGGGGTTTGTTCTTTCGTACCCTGCTGGAGGGTCAGGGCTGTGCGCAGGGCCATATGCGTTGCGGCATAGGGAACACCGACAAACAGATGGAGCATGCGCCACCATAAGGCCCCAACCGTGATGTCACCCAGAATTGCAGGATGCGATCCCTCGATAAACATCGATGCGACGTAAGCTGTCCAGGAGTGCTGATATTGTGATGCTTCCTCGCTGACGTGGTTGACCGTCGGGATGGGTTGCAGCGCAAATCGGGCCATCATGAGGCTGCTCATAAGCTGCTCAAAGGCTTCGTTGCTGTCGAACGTATCCATCACCCGGGCGGGGCCTGGGGCAAGCATCACCAACTTGCCGCGCGGTATGCTGTCAAAATCAGTGAAGCTGACATTGTATCGTTCTGGCCCGATGGTAAACTCGATGTCCACCTCCGAGATCCAGGCCCTGACCTCGGGTTTGAGTGACCGGACACGACCCCGCAAGGCCCACAACATCACTTCAACGATGGTGCTCTTGCCGATCTGGTTATCGTTTTCGCTCAGGATACCCCACAGTCCGGACTCCAGCCCGTTCCAGGCGAAATGATAGGGGCCATCCTGAATATCGGTTCCAGCTTTTGTCCCGCTGAAGGACAAGGATCGAACCGTGAGATTGTCGGCTCGCCTGACCGGCTTCTCATCGACAATGCCAAGCTCGGCCAGAATGAGATCGACCGCAGGTCGGGTTACCTTTGCCTTTTCTGCCACGGCATCGCGGAAGGCTGCAATAGGGGGTAGCGGTGCCTCATTCGTTGACATTATCGACCTTCCATGCGTGCCAACCGATCCCGGACCTGCCGGGCAATCGATGCAATCGTCTCGCCGTTTGGTGCGTTGGCATATTCAGGTAACGCATATTGCATGCGCGCCAGTTCTTCTCCGGTTCGCCCCCGGCAAAGATCTCCAATTAGTTTCGTGCGCTCTACGTACCAATGTGCTTCGGCAAGCTCTTTTGTGATCCGCGTGGCCACTTCCAGGCCTTTTTTGAGGAGAAAATAGCGCCGCCGCCGGGTCTCCAGATGCCGTTGGGTCTGAGCAAGACCATAGCTGACGAGGGGGGCCAGGCCGGTATCGATGGGCTCGTAGGCGCCATAAATGTACTTTGCCATAGCATCGCGGCGAATTTCAGGTTCATCGCTGTCCAGGATGGAGCGCGCAGACTGTAACCACCGCACGTCGCCGTCGCTCTCATACATGTCCAGCAAGCTGTAGGCCAAGTGATCTGGGTTTCGTACCCAGAAATCCATTTTCTGAAGGCGTTTTTGCGACGGTATAACAGACACCGCCCCGGGTAAGGGCGGCGGTGAAGAGACTGGCTCGCCGGCGTGAGTCAGAATGAAAAGAAGCCGCAATGCGTCCCGAAACTGGCGCGTGGGCTCATCCAGATGCTCCTGCGAATTCAAAGCCCTTCCATCCCCATATGCCGCCCCGTAAGCTGCCTACTAACATATTCTTTACAATTACCGCTTGTACAACAGGGAAATAGCTCAAAGAGATCGTTTTCCCAAGTGACCGGAGTTATGTTTGCAGCGTTGTTCAGGTGAAAAACCGATGCAAGCATCAAGGATAGATCGAACGGATGGCCCAGATTGGGGGCCAGACCATACAAAGAAGCTCTTGGCGAATCTGGCGGGCTTGATGCCCATGCTTGTCAACAAGAGGGGGTAAGAGATTTGCTGGATGGGGGGGAGCAGCCAGATTCTAACCGGCGTTTCAACATGATATTTTTAATAGAGGTGATTCGTAGGATCACAATGTTTCGTACCCAACTCCTTTCGGCATGAACGAATGATCGGCTCCGACGCCCAAGCTGAGGCCGGGAAAGTCAGCTTTTGGGGCGGGCGACGCCCACCCTCCAGCACCGGCAGGTGCCGACCAACTCAAGACATTTCGCGTCGTTGATGTGACCGACAGCTTTTGCCGAATTCCGCCATTCGGCCCACGCAAACCGGTAAGGTCATCAATGCGCCCATCCCAGCCATTCCTGACTTCCTGCGCCGTACCCAACTGCCGACAGTTCGCTTAAGTACGCCAGCGCGCCGCGTGAGGATCTCGGGGGACGCCGTTACTGGTGCCAGCGTCAGTCGATTGGGCCAAGTGCTCGCTGAGTGGCCGGAGATTGGATTTTAGAGCCGATGCAGCGCTATCGCGCGCGAAATTGCTTGGCGTGCTTAGCATTTGACGCGAGTATCGAGCGATGAAGCACCCTTACACCCGGGCAAAAATGCCGATTGTCAACGTCCGTCCAATCCATTTTGAGGATTTCGATGGTCACGACTTCGAACGGTTGGTGTTCGCCTATCTGCTTTGGGCGGGGTGGCGCGATGTCGCATGGTATGGCCAGACCGGCAGCGACCTGGGCCGGGACATCGTCGGGACTGAAATTTTCGATGGCGAGCCCTATCGGCGAACTGTCGTTCAATGCGTCAATCGGGCATCCCTGCCGCTGACTAAGGCCAAGCGGGACATGAAGCGTGCGGTTGCGGCACCGAGCGGCAAACCGGATGCTTTCCTGTTCGTCTGCCGCAGCAACGTCTCAGCGGATCAGCGCGACAAGGTGACGGCAGAGGGTAAAGCACTTGGCATCAGAAATGCCAACGTCTGGTCCGGCACAGAGTTCGAGGAGCAGTTGCGGCTGCGCGGCGAGTTCCTGTTGAAACGGATGGTCGAAGGCGTTCCGTTTCCCGATGACGGCGATGGGCTTCGCAAATTCATTAGCGAGTTCGCCGAATTAAGCGATGCAGAAGCCCTTGCATTGCTTGCGCTGCCCTTCGACCGTCCCGCTTTCTGGACCCCGTTCGCCGAGGAATGCCGGCTGTTCGATTTTCAGGAGGCGATCGAGAATACCATCGGCGCGCTCAACACCGGCATCTGGAAGTCACGTGACGGGAGAGAGATTCGCCGTCTGCCCTCACTCCAGCAGATCGCTGATCCGAAGGCTCGGGGCGAGCTCAAGGCGATCGTGCGCGATCTCGACGGCTTGCGCCGATTGTTCGTGCGGCACCTGAAGGACGGCTCGATCATCCATTGCCAGTGCACCGACCCGCATTGCGGCGGATTCCAGATCTTGAACGGGGCTGACCGCGAGCTGGACGCTGCTCGGCGCGTCATCTTGGCAAAGGCGCGCGCCGTGATCCCGGGTTTTGACGTCGAAATGCGATAGGGCCGTCGACCGATCAATCGTGCCAGTCGAAGCAGCCGCTGCCCTCGATAAACTGCCGCAACACGATATCGGCATGGCCAACGAGTTCCCGATCGCGCAAATTCTCGGGCGATTTGGCCCCATGAAACAGGTTGCAGCGGATCTGATAGATCGTGCGCAGGAGTTGCGGCCAGTCTGGCGATCCGTCGCCTATCCATCCGCCGGGTTGCATCCTGATCCCCCCAGCCCGGCAGTCTTCCAGCAAGTTCTGGCGCGTCATTCTCCAGAACGCATCGTGCCCTAGTTTCTTACGGACATCCTTGACACTGAGCACGGGCCAGTGCGTCGAAAGGGCTGCGACCGCTTTGGTGAAGTCGGGAGTGTCGCCGATCAGCCGATCATAGGCCTCAATAAGGCGGCGGTCTCCGACGAGGGCATCGATCATTGCTGCGTCCGGCCCGCCGCCGGTCACGGATTCCATCCAGCCATTAAACGCCATCCAGGTATGCATGAACGACATGAAGGGGGACTGCCGCTGATAAGCGTCGTCGAGCAACTGACGCGTGATGTCCGCCATTTCGGGATTGAGCATTCTAAAGTTGCTGAAACTCACCATGTGCTGCGTTCCTACTGGGTGGCGCCCGCCGACCGGGACGCTACGGATGACGACCAGATGCTCGGCCTGCTTGATTAGGTCTTGAGCAATGTCGTGGACAGGCCCAATGCGATTAATCTTGGTGGCAAAGAAGCGGTTCTCCCTTGAACTTCCGGTCTCCGCTTCCCATTTACCATAAATCATGGATGACGTCAGCATGGTGCTGGCAACCGCCTGATAAGCGGATTGTGCCTCACGGGCATCCGGTTCGATCCCGGCGTCCCCCGCCAACAAACAGCCCCGCCGTGAGCGGGGCTGTTTCATTTCGATAGGCGGTTGCGCTTTTCACTGAACGGCAGGAATGAAAGGCGACTCGTCCAGCAGATTAGGGGGTTCTGATGCTGCTATTCACAGACCTGCTCGAGAAAGCGGGGCTCGCCGCCGGGCAGGTCCGTCTGCTCCGTCACCAGACGAAGGCGCCGAACGGCCGCACGCCCTATTTGCTTTGGCGGGACGACCGGCCTTCCTTCGAAGAGTATCAGCGGGTGCAGACGATTGGCAACCGCGCAGGGCTCGCGGCGCCTTTCTGGGCGAGCTTCGTCGCCCCGCCGACCGGAGGAACGCTGTTCGCGGGGATCTATGCCGCTCGCCGCATCGGCACGGTCGATGCTTCGTGGATCGATCCGCTCCATCTCGTTCCTGGCATGCAGCTGACCAAGGACGAGCTCGACAGCTATGAGACGACCCGCGCCAGTGAACTCGAAACCTTTATCGGACGGCTGTGGATCGAGTGGGGCGCGGGCACCCGGTCATGGGTGCAGCGTCCAGATCGACAGAATAAGCCCATCGTCGAGCTGACCCGCACGTTCCGGGAAGATGCGTTTCCGGGATACACGCACTTCATTGCGAACATCTCCGACGTGCAGGGGCTGCCAGCGACCTGGATCTCGGCCCTGCGCGCGGCGCGCGGCGTCTACCTCCTCACGTCGTCAAAGACTCGAGAGCAATATGTTGGCTCGGCAACCGGCGACGCTGGCTTCTTGGGCCGCTGGCAGAATTATGCCCAGGACGGACATGGCGGCAATATCGGTCTGAAAAGCAGCGCGCCCAGCGATTATCAGGTCAGCATCCTCGAAGTCAGCGGATCGTCGGCAACCCAAGAGGAGATCGTCGCGGTCGAGCAGCTCTGGAAGCTTAAGCTCCAGAGCCGGGCGATGGGCCTGAACAAGAATTGACGGGCGCCATGACCGAAGCCTTGACCCCCGACGAACTGGGCGAAGCCGGCGAGAACCTCTTCGCCAAATTGTGCGCCCAGGCCAAGCTGATCTGCAGCCGCACGAGCCGTGATCGCGCAGGCTGGGATTTTCGTGTTGATTTTCCGATGGAAGGGACGCCGCAGGAGACGCTCGATCAACGCGAGCCCCGCGCATGCATGGTGCAGCTCAAATGCACAGCCGGCGAGAGCGGGGCGGTGCGCGCGCGCCTGTCGGCGATGGAGCGCCTGGCAAAGGACCGGGGGCCATCCGCTATCGTCGTCTTCCGAATGCGTGCGGACGGGACCGAGCTCATGGGCTATGTCATCCATCTTTTCGGCAAGGAGCTCGCCAAGATACTGCACCGCCTGCGTGTCGCCGAGGCCGAGGGTCGGACGGACATCAACCACATCTGGATGTCCTTCGACTATCGAAAAGGGCGCCGCTTCAAGCCCACCGCCGAAGGGCTGCGCGATGCGCTCGCCGAGATCTGCCCCACAGACGTCGACAGCTATTTGGAGGCTAAGCGCCACCAGCTCGCGACGCTCGGCTACGAGCAGGGGCACGAAGTTGAGGGCGAGGCACTCATCTGGATCGAGGACCAGGACCATTTCCTCAAGATCATCTCCGGACAGGTGCCGCTGAGGCCGGTCCAGCTCCAGGCCTATGATCGTCGCTTCGGGATCAGGGTTCCCTACAAGGGCTCACTCCTGGAAGGGGTAGAGGAATTCCCGATCGATCTGCCGACGATAGGGCCATGTGCGATCATCGTGCGCTCAGGGCCGCTGCTTCCGGCCGCCGTCTTCGATTGTGAGACCGCGATCCCGTTCCCGATTCATGGCGGACCGATGCTTGCGATCCGCCATGCCACGCTAAATCTGCTGTTCTACGAGGGCAGTTTCCATCTCGAAAGCGTCGGCAACTTCAAGGCCGACCACCATGATCTAGCGACCTGGATCCCGCTGCTGCGCGCGCTGACCTACCTCGCAAGTGGCAAGGCTACGGTGGAACTGGACTTCAAGGGCGTCCGGATACCGGGTATTCCCACGCCCGAGGGATTGGACGGACCCTATCTCGACGACCTTCCGCGCCTCCTCGAGTTCGTCGAGCGATTGCGGCAAGCCTTCGACATCGCCGGTATCGCCACTTCGGAGCCATTCTCGCTCGAAGACATTTGGGCGGCACAGGCGATGCAGATGTCGCTCGATATGATGTTCAATCCCTCCTCCGCAGCACGCTTCGAGTTCGACGCGATCGGCGGGGTGACCGACGAGGTCCGGCTGGAGGCGATCTACTTCAACACCATAGAGTTTGCCGGATGCGGGATCACGCTTGCCACCAAGGTCATTCTCGAACGGGAAGGAAAGCAGGCGAGCGCATTTGCGTCCACGGGATTCGAGTTGCTGGACGTTCGGCCTGCGGTCATCGACCTGGACGCCTATGGCGCTGAGATGGCAACGACCAGCGGCATCAACGTCGTGATCGATCCCGAGAACGTCACGATGGTCAGCCGGCCAGCCGAGCGCGAATGACACGCGCGGGGATTAGTTGTCGGGCACCACAATGCGCGGCGACCGATCTGTGCCACGCCCACATCGTGCCCGAAGCGAATCCACGAATGACCGGTGTGAGCGTAACCGGTCGTTCCCAGTAGAGGCGGCAATCGACAGGAACGTCCCATGACGAGGCTAGCCCCGGGCAAAATCGACCCATCTCAGTCATTCAGCCGCCGATTTCGGTTCCCCAGGAGCGGGTTGACAACTTTCCCTTGCCGCATGCAGAAGCCGAGCGCGTTGCGGTCTCATGCTCAAGCAGCCTCAACCGAGAGGGGGCAGCCTTAGTCGCAGCTAACCAGCCTTTCCGTCCCAAGGCCCGTCATCCAACGTAAAAGTGATCGGCCTGCAGGGCTAGAACGGCAAATCAACGAGCGCCCTCTTTCATTTCTTTTTGGGGGGCTCGCTAGATTTGCTAGGTTTGAGGGACGGTGTATTCCCTGGTGTGGTTTTATTATCACGGCGGCGCTGATCCGGTTTCCCTGTTGATTTTGCTATCGGCTTTGGCCCTGGTTTAAGTGCCATTGATGCTCTCCTTTTTCAGTTTAAAAATTAGTCCTGCGTGCAACTTCTGCCTGGGACTTAGGGTACAGCGGCATTGCGTAACAGTCCGCACGAGTTCAGACTGGAGTCAAGGCCGAGTGATATTCGTACAGCACTATTGCCCCACTAAAATCGGTAGGCGAGGCTGGGGGAGCTTTGCTTTACTGTGCCTATGAACGGCGGTGCGAGCGATCGGGTTATTACGTTTGGGCGAATTTCTGAGCGCCTGCTGTCGGCCTAGATTGGCCTCAGCTTCGGGCGCTTGGTAGTGATTCTGCCCGCCGGCACGGCGAGACCCTTCTGCGACCGACCAGAATGCGTCAATCGCCGATTGGACTTTGAACAGCAGCTTTCACCAGAACCAGCCATTCGCCTACCGCGAAGCCGCTTGGCAGCAATGCGCCCCATAGTCGCGCGTTCCGTCAGACGACCCATGCTCCCCAGAGCGGATATTTCAAGCTCAACGCAGACACACAGTTTGTTGTCGCTAATTACGCTGGACCTATTCCTGCTGCGCACCTATCGTTTCTCAATGCATGGAGAGAAAGAAAATCAGGAAGTAGGTATAGAAGGGAACATCCCATCACCGCTTAGGCGCAGTATCAGCAGCGACAAGGAACTGCTGGCGGCGATCTCGGACTCATATGTCCGCAACCCTAATGTCATCGGCGGCGGTGATATCTTCACCGTCACTGGAGGCAAGCCTGCCACGCGGGCAGGCATGGTCGCCGCGTCCCTCGCCGGTCTCGCGATCGAGGGCGGGGAGCGGGCGATGCAGCGGATCATAATCGTGATACCGCCCGGCGATGATGTCGCGGAGGCCGACGGGCGCGCTTGGGAAAGCTTCGGGAAGTCCTTCGCGATGCTCGCCCGCCGCCCGCTCGAAGCGGATGAGGCAGCGTGGTTCCGCGACCGCCTGATCGTCCAGACGGCGGCGGATGGCCGCCATGCCAGTCTTCTGGCGGTGTTGGCTGAGCAACCAGAGAGAACCGCCATCATCGTCATCGAGGCGGCGGGATATCGCGACGACGCGATCGCGCCCTTCGTCGCCGAGGGCGTACAGACCCCGCTGATCCCGGAAGACGTGTGGGCACCCCAGGTTCACGGGCTCGCAGTCGCAGCTGCGCCAGTCGCTCGGGAGCGCCACCTCTACATCGCCCTCGATGTCAACGAGAGTTCGCCGATCCGGCCGGCGCTTGACGATCTCATCCTGTCGGTCGATGGCTTTGGCGTGATGGGATCGACCGCGGACGAAAGCGCCGAGACCATTCTCGCGAAACGCGTCGATGCATGGGATCGGTGGATCGCCCTCGGTCAGGCTGGCCGCGCGCTGACAGACGTTGACGCGCTGCCCCCGGTAACAGACCCGCAGAAGCCGTTTCTTAGAGTGCAGCTGCTGCACAAGGCAGGGCTTCGCCTCGAGGCCTTGGCGCTTATCCGGAGCGAGTTCCTGGCTCGAGACAACCTTGACCCGTCCACCCGTGTGCGGCTTGGACGTATCGCCGAGGATGCCGGCG
Source organism: Novosphingobium sp. Sphag1I (assembly GCF_056279125.1). NCBI lineage: Bacteria > Pseudomonadati > Pseudomonadota > Alphaproteobacteria > Sphingomonadales > Sphingomonadaceae > Novosphingobium > Novosphingobium sp. Sphag1I. The sequence goes on from NZ_JBWBQS010000013.1 coordinate 126,177, forward strand.
CCGCGCAGCTCGCGGCCGAACTCATCGCGCCCTCCATCGATGCTCTCGAGAGCCGCGAGGACCTAGAGTCAGCTCTAGGCACGCTTGAGCATCGCGACGATGCACTTGCGGCCCGCATCGCGACCCGACTCGAGGCTCGCTTTCCCAAAGCCGAGGGCGTGCGCCGGCACCGGCGCCAGCAGCTGCTCCGTGTCCGCGATCATGCGGGTCTCGCTGACTTCCTTCGCGAGAGCGATCCGGCCCGGGCCGACTTCCATGCCTGCCTTGCCGAGGTATTCGCTGGCACCGCCGTTCCGGACTATGTCGGCCTTATCCAGTCAGGCGAAACGGCAGAGATCTCCGATGGCTATCGGCTAGCGAGCATCGTGGATGCCCTTGCCCGCGGCCTCATCTGGCATGCGTTCAATCTTGTCGGCGATATCCCCAATGGGCCGGCACAGGCCGAACGCTGGGAAGGGCTTGCGCTCGAGGTTCTCGAACGCGGCTTTCTCGAGGCCGGGCCGGGCGGCGAGCCTGCTGCCGGGATCGAGGCGACCGAAGCGCTGCTCGGCAAGCTCATCGGGCGACTGGCTGGCGATCCGATGAACGCGCGCCTGCGCAGCGGCATCGTCGACCTGCTTAAGCCCGATGTAGCTGGTACGACAGGGCTCGCCTTGATCGCGAAGCATGTTCTCGACCTGGCAGGCCGGCCCGTTGCGGTCGACAAGGGTGCGAAGGAAGGCTCGGCGAACATGAAGTGGATGATGGCGCACAAGCCGTTCCTCCACCGTGCGCTCAACTGGCTTCATGCCGAGCAGCCCATCATTATTGGCAAACTGGCTCTGCCTGCCGAACTCCTGACCGAAAGCCCGGACGAAGCCATCTCGGCGCTCTCATCCTATATCGAGCGAGCTCCCATCTCCGATGACAGCGACATCCATTCTGTCCAGCTTTACCTTGCGCTCGCCGCTGCGATCGCGCCGCACGCGGCAGACCCCGACATCGACCTCAGGCTTTACCGGCTGGCCGCCGGCAAGATTGCAAGCAGTGGCTTCGCCCAGACAGGCCGCGATCTTGTCGAAGCGGCCGTCCAGGCCGGGAGCGCATCGCCGCGGCGCCGGCGCCTTGCCTGGTTCGCTGTGGCCGACACCTATCACCGGACCCGCGACCATCTGACGGGTCTGGTGGCGCTCGCCTGCGCCTTTGCCGCGGACAACCGGGCGGACGAGGAGGAACTTTGGCAGGAGGTCTACGGGCTGACCCGCCTCCTTCGTGACATCGGGCTGCTCGATGCAGCGCTCACCATGGTCGACAAGGGGCGCGAACTGCTTGAGCGGATGACGCTCACCAAGACCTATGGTCACCGCCTCGACCTCCTCGCTCTGCAGGTGCGCCTGGCCCAGCGCGAACGTGACGATCCCGACGAGCTTGCAGCGCTGCTTGCCGAGGCAACGGCGATCGGAAGGACTGTGCTCGATCGTCGGGACCAGACCGCGCCGACCGGCATCATCCTGGGGCAGCTCATCCGTGACGCGCGAGAACGGGGTGTGGACGTGCCGGATGAGTCCGACGAGGTCTTCGCCGAACTCAACAGATGGGCGGGCGGCAAGCTCGCGGCAATGATCGCGGCAACCTCTGCGCCGGTACCGACACCTGCCCAGCTGGCGGGGCTCGCCGCCTCGATTCCGCCGGCACGTTACGCCGAAGATGTTGGCTTCGACATGGGGAACATCGCCTTTCTTGCGCAGCGGGCTCTCGCCAGCGACGACATTCTGGCCGCGCCCGAGGACGTGAGCTTCGCGCTCGAACTTCTGGCCGACCGCGGCACCGCGCTGCCCAATTGGGACGAGGTGGCCGCGCCGCCAGCGGTGCCGCAGCAAGCGGAGCCGGCGGCTGTTGCACGAGCGCTTTCGACGGATGGCGTCGATGTCCTTCAGCTTGGCTTCGATGCCAGAGGGCGCCTGATCCGGCTTGTTGCGAGCGACGGCGCGCTGGCCAAGCCTCTCGTAGAGGCCGCTGACCGATTCTCTCGGGCCGCCTTCCATGTCTGGTCGCAGGCCTTCCCTTATCGCTATGGGATCGATGAAAGCCCAAACCTCTTCTACCGCACGACCGAAACCCTGCAGCTGAGCTGGTCTGCGGAGCGCGCGACCATCATATCAGCCTCGAGCGAACTTCAGTCCTTCCCGCCCAACATCCTCTACGACGGAACCGAGTTCCTGGGGCGGAAAGCGCCAGTGGCGGCCGTGCCGTCGCTTTCCTGGCTGAGCGGCGCCCGCGAGCGCAATCACAAGGGCGATGGCCGCCGCGTCGCATGGATCTCGACGGCCGAGGGCAATGACGGCCGCACGACTCTGACTCTGCTCGCGCAGCGGCTCGATGGTCCGTTCAACGACTATGGCTTCGAGGTCGACCATGGCGGGACCTTGCCCGAGCGCTTCGCCGGAGCTTCGATTGCGGTGCTCACCGCGCACGGTGGCGTCCATCCCGAGGGCCGCTACTTCCAACTCGTCTCCGACGAGGGCGTCCTGAAGGTTTCGGCCGCCGATCTGGCTGCGGCCGTGCGAAACGTCGGTGTCGTCATTCTCTTCATCTGCAGCGGGGGGCGCACCGACAAGCACCCCACGGCCAACACGACGCTCGGGCTCGCCAAGCAGGTTCTCGACCGCGGATGCAGCGCGGTGATCGCCTCGCCCTGGCCGCTGGACTCGCAGGTGCCGCCGCACTGGCTCGATGCCTTCCTGGCTCGATGGGAGGCAGGCGACCGGCTGATGGATGCAGCTTTTGCGGCCAATCTGGCCGTTGACACGCGGTTCGCCCTCGACCCTGCGCGGGGGCTCGCGATGACGACCTATGGCGACGGGCTGCTGACCAAGCCGTAATCGCGTGCAGATCAAACAAAAAGCCCCGCGCGTCCGACACTTGAGTTTTTGGTGAACTGATAATTCGCGTACGATCTAACGACATCCTGATCGGACTTGTGATTTTCGATCACGATGAACTGGGCCTGGTCGGCCATGGCCTGCAAGTACCGGTAGAAGTGCGTTGCCACATCGGATTTGCGCAATTCCAGCTCGTCATCGGTGAGTTCCTCGAAGCGATCCTCTTCCGCGGGACGATAAGCGAAGAGCGGCGAATCCAGGATGACGAAACCTGGATGCGGTCGCCCCTTCTCGATGCAATAGACGAGCACGCCGATCTTAAACGCGGCATGGAGGAGCGCTCGAACGCCAGCGCCGTTGTCGCGGCGGCGCTTGCCATCGACGACTATATCTTGGTCACCCTTCTCGAAATGCACCGCGTCGGCGCCTGGATAGTTCCACGCCTTCAGCACCTGCTTCACCACCGTCGATAGTTCGTGTGCCTCGCTTTTTGATAGATTGAGATTCACGTCGATGCCATCGGCGCGTTGTCGCGACTGCACGGCCGTTGCCTTGATCTGCGAGATCTGCGCCTCAAGGTCGGAAACCCGGTACCGTGGACTTGTAACGGATTTGTGCCGGTCACCTATCTCACTATGCCACCTTGGCCTCGAATGCGAGGGGGCTGATGCCGCCCAGATATGAATGGCG
>NZ_JBWBQS010000014.1:0-114408 GCF_056279125.1 Novosphingobium sp. Sphag1I
CCGGATCGAGGTCACCCGCGAGGGATTTTGGATGGTGACTATCAGCCCAATTTCGACTGAGGGCTATCATTCAACCGTCGAAACCGGACGCTTACGATCAAAAACGGGATCGAGAGCTGGATTGAGGACGCGATAGCGATCCGCTCAAAGAACTGATGGAACTCCGTGAATTCGTGCGATATTCGATGATAGAGTTTCGATTATGATCGAATACATTACAAAATCCGAGCTTCGGAATTTTGCCGATAAGTTAAATGTTAGCGAACAGGCAAGTCTCAGAAAATCTGCTGCTTCTCGTAGCCTCTCAGGCACCACATTTCTTTCGCACTCAAGCAAAGATGATGATTTGGTCGTTGGCGCTATTCGTGTGTTGGAAGGGCACGGAGCCAGGGTCTATGTCGATGAAATCGACCCGGAAATGCCCCCATACACGACGGAGGAAACGGCGGGGCTGTTAAAGAGCCGTATTCGCCAGACCAAGCGCTTTGTCCTTCTTGCAAGCAAGAACAGCAAGGACAGCCGTTGGGTGCCCTGGGAGTTGGGCGTGGCCGATGGGTATAAAGGGCTGACGAAGATCGCGCTGTTCCCGGCATCCGACAGCTCGCATGAGCAAGCGTGGGCATCGTGGGAGTATCTGGGATTATACCGCCGCATTGTCTGGGGGGATCTACAGGGTCATCAAAAGCGTGTCTGGATGGTTCTCGACGAGAAAAGGAACACAGCTACGGAGCTCAGCGAATGGCTGGCTGGCGAATGATGAGTTCCCACCCCGTTTAAGCAGTGGCTGGGGGCTGCCAAAATCGCTCCTCAACGACAGCCGGTTGCAGGGCCGGGCTTTCGAAGCGCTCCTCTCGGACGGAAACGTCAAGGTGGCGGTGAAATAACGCAACATAGTCCCGGTCTTCCGCTAGGTCGGGCGCTAGAGACCCAACTTGCGCCCCCACTTCAAGCGTCGCGCCGCCCGTGGAGATTACTGGTATCACTGCAGCCTCTGGTTGCAGGCGTCGAAACATTTCGTACTCTTGTACGATCCCACCCATGCCACCAATGAATACCGCTGCTTTGAACTTGTGTTCGGAAAACATGCGCTCGCGCATGGCAAGCAGGCTCTTCTCCCGATCCTTCTCAACCTCGTCTGTATAAATCACGTTATTGAATCGCTCGTTGTCCTCGGGAAATTCATCCTCGAAATGGCGAGACTGATAGAGCCGTACCCAATGTCCGTAATTTACTCCGATGTCTTGAGAGACCACCCAGATCATCGGTGTGATTGCGGGTTGTCCACCCCAAACAAGAAGTCTGCGACCAAGTGTGACGTGCACCAAAGCGGAAACTGCGGCGGTAATCGCGACAGTGTCGGCGGTCGCCGCATATTGTGGCCCTCGCTTCGGATCTGGCACACCTGCCGATAGGAAAATGGCCTCAGCCATGGTCAATTCTCCCATGCTGCGAGAGCCCATCCGGCTTCGGAAACCTTAATCGCGCGGACCGCGAGAATATGCTCTCCAAGCCATCGGAGGTGGGCATTCCATGCATCACGGATGCCGATATGATCGTAGACCAGTACCGGTATCTCCTGCTGTTCCGCTCGTCGCGCCTTATCGGCCACATCGTTCAAAATTTCGGCCGTGGGGATTCCAACAATCGGATATGCCCAAATCTTTTGACCATCCAGCAATCGCACAGCGACGGCTCGGTGTGCGCCGACGCCTTCCACCGATGCTCCAATTTTTTCGACGTCAGCGCGAAGCTTGCCGGTTATCGACATATATCGGGATGCGATGCTTCGGCTTCGTAGCCGTTCCACCTCAAGAACGATTGCATCGGCCGTTTTTGCTACTATCGGTCCATCCGCCCCCTCGAGTTCTTCTGGATCAAGATAAATGGTCTCTGCAAGATCAGTCAGTTTGTTCGGTGTATGTGCAGGCCAAATGACACGAAGAACTTGAATTTCCTTTGCGCGTGCTCTTCCTATTTCTTGTCGCGTCCATCGGCTATCAAAATAAGTTGGAGTGTCGAGCATAACCATAACATCAGAATCGACGAGCCTGTGCCAAAGCACATCTTGGAACGGATCGCCGGGCCTAATATCGTGTGTGTCCAGGAAAACGTCGAATCCGCGGGATGCGAGGAGATCGTGGAGTTGCAACGCAGCTGCTCGGGATTCAACGCGTCGATAGCTGACAAATACCCGTCGCTGTCGGCGGAGCAGGCCAACGCATTCCAGCATCGCCGATGCGAGTTCGGTCATCGCTGGATCGTCAGCGCGCCGCGTTAGCCCGTTGATGGGCTGGAGAAACTGGGGGATGTGAACATTGAAGTCTGCGCCGGCAGCGATCGTGGGAATGATGGGCGCGCTCGCTCGGATGAGTTCTTGGGCCGCCTCCAGATCTTGTTGGGCGTTTCCTCCGAAATACGCACATGCGAATGCTGCTGGTTTGTGTCGTCCACTCAGCGTGTCCGCATTATGCACAACTACATCGTCGCCCAACGTCAATCCGAAGTCGGAAACGATATCGGCGAGCGTCGCGGTTAGTGTTGCGCGATCCCCGGGCGTTACGGCGCCAAGTATGGCCAATTCATAGATACTCATTGATGTCAGCGACCGGCCGCCTTTGCTGCAGTTTCAATCCAAGCCGGCATGTTGACATAGCCGTTATCCCGAACCCAATTATACGCCCCGTATAGGTTCGAAAGCGGAACATCCCGGCCATTCTGCTTAATTGTAAAATAGCTGAGTGGGTTGGTCCCCTGACGATCAATCCCAAGTTGCGGATCTTTTACGCTATGGATGTCGATGGCCAAGAGGCCTTTTCCAAGCTCGTAGCTTCTCTTGATCTCGTGCCGGACCCATTCACGGTCATACGTCTCCGCGCCAAACAGCACCACAGTCACGGACGTACCTTTGAGCTGCTCCTCGATCCATTTTTCTATGCCGCCCGCTCGTTTCTTCGCCTCTTCGAACTCTGCCTTGTCATAGAAGGGCTGGGCTTCACCACCGGGCCGAACCACCCAGGAATTGCGGACTTGCACGACCCGTCGAACGTCACGGTCATAGTGAAAGCTAAAGAATACCCGACGTGCCACCACTTACCCCCTCGATCATCGTTCACTCATATCAAGGCGGGAGCCAAGTGTCAGCAGCCACGGTGAGTGGTTGGTGTCGAGTCGCAACGACACCCTTCGACATGACGAGGAAACCGCCCATTCCATCGAAATGCGTCGGTCAAACCGGCCATATTGCGCTACTTTCGAAATCGCATCTGTGCGGGCGAGGGAGATAGCCCGTGGTATCAATGATTCGGGCATTTTCTGGCATGCCCCATGTCCCACGTGGCTTCCCGATCCTGTTCGACGCCGACATGGCGATCATCGAGCCTGCCTTCGTCTGGCTCATGGAGCACGCCGAACTGAGCGGCCGCGCGCAGGCGTCTGAAACCGTCCGGACCTATGGCGAACATCTCCACGACTGGTTCGACTCGCTCGAACAATCGGGGATCGAATGGCGCGAGGCCGACGAGCGTGTCATCGCTGCTTATCGCAACCGAATGCTGGAGAATCCCAGCACGCATACCGGGCGGCCCTATGCCCGGACCACGATCAATGCGCGCGTCTCGACCGTCTGCCGCTTCTACGGTTGGGCGCTCGACCGGGGGCTGATCGACCATTGCCCGTTCCGGTTGACCGAGAAGATGACGCTGATGCTTGACGGTTCCTATCGCCCAGGCTTGCAGCGGCGCCAGGTCAACGAGCTGATCGTCTCGCGCCCCGAAAAGCTGCCACGGCCACTGCGCGCCGATGAACTGGCGCGGCTGTTTGCGCATCTGAGGCCCACCGCCCGACTAGCCGCGCAATGGGCGCTCGGGGCGGGTCTGCGCCGCAAGGAACTTTCAGCGCTCGCCGTCGAACAGATCCCGGATAGCTGGCCGCTCGACCTCGACCGCGATCCGCTAGTCGGCGTGCCGCTGCATATCACCAAGGGCGATCGGCCGAGGACGGTCTATCCGCCGCTTCGGCTGCTCGATCACACACACTGGTATATCGGCGAGGAACGCGCCCGGATCGTCCGCCGTATCCGCCGTTCCGACCGGCGCTATCGCGCGCCGTCCAATCTCCTGCTGAACGAGCATGGACGGGCGATGACGCGCAAGCTCCTGACGGCGCAGCTTGCCGAAGCGTTTGCCGCTTCCGGGCTGCAGGGCACACTGCACTGGCTCCGGCACACCTTTGCGATGGCGATGCTGGCCCGTCTCCAGGTCCAGGCCCGCACCAATCCCGACCTCAACCCGCTCAAGGTCGTGCAGGTGCTGCTCGGCCACGCTTCGATCACGACGACGGCGATCTATCTGCGCTGTGTCGAACTGCACGAGCGCGACCTGAGCGAAAGCCTCGCCTATCTCTATGGCGAGCTGATCCCGGCCGATGGTTAGGAACCGCCTCGATCGGACGCTTCGGCTCGAACCGACGCCGACGGACCATCCGGCGGAGCTCGCCGAAATCCAGTTCCGCGACGAATGGGGCAGGATCGTTCAACGGTTTGACCCGGCGCTGCTCGGAATGCCGGACGACATCAGCGCAGCTATCTCGCGCGCCTTCCGCGATCATGATGTGGCGTCCAGCGCCGCCACCCGCACCTCACGCTGGTTCGCGCTCCGCGTGTTCGGCAGGTTCCTGTGCGAAGATGGGCGTGTCAGGCGCGCGGTCGATCTCGATACGGCGACGATCCGCCGGTTCATTACATGGCTGGCGAAGCCCACCAACGGGCGCAGGCGCGGCGTCCAGTCGCAATCCGGTCAGCTCGGTATGATCCGGCCGGTCCTTAAGCGCGCGATCGCGGACAATCCCGGCTTGTTCGCACCGGGCTTCGCCGTTCCCAACAATGCGATCCCGCTCGCCGGCGTCCAGCGGCTACCGCAAGACAGGCTGACGACCTCCGCAATGCGTGCCCTGCTGGCAGTCTGCTATGCCGAGATCGACACTGCCTGGGACAGGTTCCAGCACGGGCAAACCATCGTCGCTCTTCCGAACTTGCCGCTCCGTGGTGGCCGGACCGCCGAACGGGATCGCTGGATATGGAAGCTCCACCGCCTCGGCCACGGCGTCATGCCGCCCGCCCGAGGCTCGGACCTTAACAAGCCCGATCGGCAGCGGATCGCCGACGCAGGCGGGTTCCGTGAGCTGGAAAGCTATCTCCACCTCACGACCGACACGCTGGTTGCGTTCTATATCGTGCTGCTGGTCCAGACGGCGGCAAATGCCGGTCCGCTACGCCAGATCAAGCGCGACTGCCTGGTGCCCCATCCGCTCGAGCGGCATCGCGTCATGGTAGAGTGGGTGAAACCCCGCGCCGGCGGTAAGGTGAAACGCATGCAACGGCGGTCATTCGACAATCGCCGGCCCTATGCGGCGCCTCGCCTGATAGAAAAGCTCCTTGCGATGACGGCGCCGTTGTTGCCGCATGTGGAACCGTCCAGGCGCGATCGGCTGTTCCTGCATCGCTTCCTCATGACGACTGGCCGCCTCGAGCGTGATCATCACGCCGGCCATATCGTGCAGGCCACGTTGCGATCGGCAATGTTGCGCTTCTACGAGCGCCAGAACGCTGCAATCGCCTCGTGGAACGAAGCGCATCCCGAAAAGCCTCGTGCGCTGCTTCCCGACTTCTCGCCCAAGCTGTTCCGCAGCAGCATGGCAAGCGCCCATTATACTGCATCGCAGGGCGACATCATGGCGGCCAAGGCGGTCCTTAATCATGCGAGTGTCGCCACCACAGATATCTACGTCGACGGCGATGCCGTTCGCCGCCTCGAACGCGATACGATCGCCCGACTTCAGGCGCTGATGATCACATGGGTCCGCGGCGAGACAATCTCGGATCGCTCGCAACATAGAGGCGCGGATACCGGCGCGCCGGTGACGGCGCTGTTCGGCCACGACTGCCTTCGCCCGACTGACAGCGGACATGCCCATCCTGGTCGCGTGTGCCCGAAACTGGGAGGCTGCCTTGCCTGTCCGGGCCTGATCGTCCCGATCGACCCGGATCATCTCGCGCGGATCGTCCAGGCCACCTGGCATCTTGAAGCTGCGCGGGAGCGGATCGACCCGATCCGGTTCGGCCTCTTTTACGCGCCCAGCCTTCAGGTGCTGACGCAAGACCTGCTACCGGCATTCCCGCCCGAGATGATGCCAGACGCCGAACGGCTCATGTGCGCCCTGCCTTCGCTGCCGGATCTGGAATAGCCTCATGGCCTCCGTCCCGACATCCACGTTCACCCAGGTTCCGGCTCCATTGCTCGGGAACGAAGGCGTGCCCGCCGCGATGACGTTCAACTGGGGGTTCGAAATGCCGGACGGAAGCCGGTTCAGCGACGATCAGTGGACGCCGCTCCGGCACGCGGCCGAACTGTTCCTGCTCTCGCTGCGGCACGATCCACCCGAAGGCCGGATGCCGCTCCGAAAGGAAACGATCCGCGGCCACTTCAGTCATATCCGCTTCCTTGCCCGATGGATGGCGGCGGAAAACGTCCGACGCTTCAGGGATCTCGATCAGGACACCGTGGGTCGCTTCGTGGCGATGCTGCGCGCGCGCCCGGGCAGGAACGGCGCGTTGCTCTCGCTCAGCACCGCCGAAGGCCATCTCGGCACGATCCGCACCTTCCATATGCAGCGCGACAAGCTGGACGACGCGCCGCCGACGGCACCGCCTCGCGCCGCCTCGGTCGGGAAGCGGCACTGGAAGCCTTATGGCGGTCATCCCTATACCCCTGACGAGATCGCCGTGCCGCTGATCAGCGGGGCAATCGAGTTGCTCGGCGATCCGGCGGACCAGATAATCGCCCTGCGCGACCGTCTCGCAGACCTGTATGAACGGCTCCGACCACGGCACCAGGGACGAATGCTCCACTGGCATATCAGACGCGCGATGCTGGCCGAGCCATGTCCCTGCGCCGATCGGTATCCGAATCCGGAATGGCCACTGCGCCGCCTGGCGTTCATGCTCGACCGGCTTGGCGATGCCTGCTTCACCGTCATCGCCTATCTTGTTGGCGCGCGCGCCTCCGAGATACTCAGGCTTGAAGAGGGCTGCCTCGAACGGCGCGCGACCGACGAAGACGGCGAGGAACACGTCTATCTGGTCGGCACGATCACGAAGACGTCGCTGACGGAACATGGCGACCTCCACCGTTGGCTCGCGCCCGAGCCGGTCCAGCGCGCAATCCACATACTCGAGTGTCTCTCCGCTCCGCTCCGCGAACTCAGCGGCGAGAAGAATCTCTGGCTCCACCAGCTCGGTCGGGGACGATCACCGCTCCCGACGATGATGCCCGTCGCCCGACTGCGGTCACCCATGGTCAATGTCCGCTTGAACGAGCGGCTTGCGCCGTTCCTCGCCTTGCCGGACCACCAAGGCGGCACCTGGCGCCTGACCACCTATCAGGGGCGCAAGACGTTCTCGCGGTTCATCGGGCGGCGCGACCGCACTGGCCTGACGGCGCTGCAACGCCATCTCGGGCATGTCCACCGCGCGATGACCGACCGGGCCTATGTCGGCACCGACTTCGAGCTTGCCGAGTTGATCGACGAGCAGGCCGCCGAAGAAACCCGCAAGGCGCTGGAAGACCTGCTCCTGGCTCCGCACGTTGCGGGGAAGGCGGGCGTCATGCTCTCCGAGCGATCGCCGTTCCGCGGGCGCGCGGGATCGGGCGATGTCGATGCCTATATTACCGAAATCCTCGCCGAAACGGATATGCGCCTCGGCGTCTGCGACTGGGGCTATTGCCTTTACCGCCGGGAGACATCCGCTTGCCTCGGCGGCGAGCGCGAGCCGAACCCAGTGCTTCGCACGCAAAGCACCTGCTCAAGTTGCGCCAACTTCGCCGTGACTGACCGGCATAGGCCGGTCTGGGAGGCGCGCCTTGAACGTAACACCGTGCTGACCCAGCGCGATGACCTCGATGCCGAGAGCCGCGCGCTTGCCGAAGCACGCATCCAGGAATCTCTCCGCATCTTGGCCCAGCTCGACAAAGGAAATGCCGATGGCGTCCGAGACTGATCTGTCCACCCCACAGGCCCGTCGGCGGGCGAACACCGATGCACGCCTGCGCGAAGCCCTTGGCGTCCTCGCTAATAACGCGTCCACCGCGCCAACGGTCGCCGGGCTCGCACGAGCAGCCGGGGTCGGTCGCAACATCATCTATACCCACCATGCCGGCGTTCTCGACGCCCTGCGTGAGCTTCAGTCGCAGCGTGAGGCGGCCACTGAAACGGCCGCAGGCGAGGCTGATCGCATACGCTCTGCTCTTCGCGATGCGGAAGCCAGGAACATCGCCCTTGCGACACATAATGCCAGCCTGCTGAAGCGCGCTGTCGAAGCCGAGCAGCGGGCGGAACGGCTCGAACGCCGCAATGCGCAGCTCGTGCAGGAACTCGATCGGATGCGCCGGCCCGTTCCGATCCGCACCAACGCCGAAGCGCCCGATCCCTCTGCTGCCTGAAGGCGGTCACGCCCTAATCGGGCGTCATGCAAGGGGAGAGGGTGAAGGAACGACGGAAATGCGAGCTTTGCGAGGCCAATAAGACAGGTCGATCCAGACCTAATGCAGCCTCAAATGGAAGGTCGCGCCGCAGGACGCCTTCCTGAAGACATGGGCGCCGGCGCGGGCCGCATGGGCGAACGGGCAGAAGGTCGTGCGCCTGATCGGTTACGACACATCGCCCGCCGATTCCCGGCGCCATGCCCATGCGTCGGCGCTCGACGACCCGCTGTTCGAGTGCCGCTATCCGCTACGCGAATGGAATTGGACGCGCGATCGCTGCATCGCCCGGATCGAGGCCGCAGGCCTCCCGGTGCCGCCCAAATCGAGCTGCTTTTTCTGCGGCGCCATCCGACCCGATGAAGTGCGCGCCCTGCCGGCCTGGTGTCTTCGCTTGATCGTCCTGATCGAAGCCCGCGCCGAGTCGCGGCTGCGCACCGTCGAGGGATTGTGGCGCCGATCGACCAGGACCCGGCCCGGCAGGATCACCGATTTCATTCGCGCCGAGCGGCTGCTCCCCGAGGCCGAGATCGACGCGATCCGGCGCGATGCGCCGACCGATCTCATCCGCTTCCAGGACGCCGCCAGCATCGTGCCGATCGCCGAGCGGCCGACGATGGAAGAATGGATCGCGAGTTTCAACGCTGGCTTGATGGAGGCAGCATGACCAGCACCATATCCCGGATCGCCGAGCTTAATGACCGCGTGCGGCTCGGCCTCGATCGAAATGCGCGCATCGTGATGACGGCGACCTGTCTCGCCACATTGGCAGGCGACGACCGCATCGTCAGCGAAGCCATCGCCCAGGCTGCGGTGCTCGCTGCCGTCCGGCGCTACGAATTCAAACCCACCGACGGCCCGGAGCGCAATTACGGCCAATTCGAAATCGAGGGTCACGTCGTGCGCTTTCGCATCGATTATTACGACCCCTCACTCGAATGGGGCTCGGAAGATCCTGCCGATGCCGCGGCGACCGTTCGTGTCCTGACGATCATGCTTCCCTGCGACGACTGAGCCGATCAGTCGCTTCGCCAAATTCAAACCAGAATGGAGGTAATCTTGCGCCGCATCACACCCGCGACGTCCGAGGACGGACAAGCCATCGCGATTGCCGTTGAACGCCTGCGCGAAGCCCGTACCCTGCTGCGCAGGGCAGGCGCGCGCCGCGCGGCATCGGCAGCAGGTCAGGCCATCAATAGCGCCGAAGGCGCCGCGCGGCATGTCGCGCATAGAATGCGGAGGACATACGCATGAGCAGGCACATTCTCCCGCCCAAGGCCGGACATCCCGAGGTCGTCTGCGCGGCGGTAGGCTGGGACCGGCCGCTGCAGACCTATTATGCCCAGGTGTCTTTTCGCACCGATGATGAACCCGATGAGGGGGAAGCCCTGATCTGGCGGGGCACGGAACCGGGCGACCTTCCCACGCCCGAGGCCGCGATCGCCGTGGTCGCGCCCTATGCGGAAATCCCGTCGGGGCTCGCCGAGCAGCTCCTCGCCGACATGACCGCAACGATCGGCGAGAAGGACGGCCTACACCAGGTCGAGGTCAAGCGGCGGCTGTTCGGCTCGATTCACTAAGACCCGCGCCTTCAAGACAGAAACGCTTGCGCCGGGGTGTCGCCTCGATACCCTCACACCGAGGGGAAAGCCGATGACGTCCGTACCGACAGATTATGATTCCGCCCGTGCGGCGCTGACACGGCTCATCCCGCTCGCCATGAGCGACACCGGGCAGGCGCGCCGCGTCGCGAACTTCCTGATGGCCTGGTGGAATGGTCCGGAGCTTGGCCATTTCGAAATCGCCGACATGTTCGGCCTCGACGTCGACGTGGCCAACGACATCACCAGCGTCATCGGCTTTCTCGGCCAGAACGACCGCGGCGCCGTCTATATCGACAGTCTCGGTTTCGCCGAAGAGATGCAGGACGTCATCGCCCTGTGGCGGCCATCGGCAGGCGTCCCCCAGACCTGACGCGCTGCGCGTGATTGCGCGGGCCTGAAGCACCCGACGGCGCCGAAGTGGCGCGTCGGAGCGGCGCTGGCGCGCCTTACTCGGCCGAACGGCCGAGGAGAGGAGCGGGAGAGAGATGGTGTTCGGACAAGGGGTTCGAGCGCACTTTCTCAGGAGACTTCCCATGAACATCGGCACCATCACCCAGAACGCCAGCGGCACCTACACCGGCAAGATCTCGACGCTCACGGTCGCGATCGTCATCGCGCTTCGCACCATCCATTCCGCCAATCCGCGTGCGCCCAAGTTCGAGATCCTCGCGCTCTCGGCGGCGCGCCAGTGGGTCCAGGTCGGCTCGCTGTTCGAGCTGGCGTCCAATGCGACCGGCGAAATGTTTCTCAACGGCAAGATCGAGGACCCCAGCCTCGACAAGCCGCTCTACATCTCGGCGTTCCGTCAGGACGACGGCTCGTACAACATCGTCTGGTCGCGTCCGAACCGCCGCCGCGATGCGCCGACCGACACCGCGCCGGCCGATGACAGCCTGCCGCCGCTGCCCGGCGCGGACGAACCGGCCAAGCCGAACGGCCCCGCTGGCCCGGACGGGCTGGGTGAATCCTCGGCCGAGGGCGCGTTCGGCGGCGAGCCCGCGCAGGGCAACGGCCGCCGTCGCCGCACGCCCGAAATGGCGGACTGACGATCCTCTCCCCCGGCCGCGCGTCTCCCCCTGGCGCGCGGCACCCTCGCAGGGCTTGTTTGCCGCATGGCAAGCGGGCCCTGCCTTCGTTTCCCTGTGACCGTGACCTCAGCTATCGTCCTCGCGCGCGCGACACAGAGGACTTGAAATTTGTCCGGAAACTCCGTACTTTCCGGATAGGAGAATCACTATGCCCCAGACTGTCAGTTCCGTTGAGGCGTCAAAGGCCTTCGGCCGCATCAGCCGCCAGGCGCTGGTTGCGCCCCTTACCATCACGCATCATGGCCACGATAGCCTCGTGCTGATGTCGGCCGCCGAATATCAGCGGCTCAAGCGGCGCGATCGTCAGGTGTTGACGTTGGCCGACTTCACAGAAGAGGACCGCGCAGCGGTCGCAGCGTCGCGCGCGCCTGCTGAGGCGGCAGCTTTCAACGACGAGATCCAGGATAATTGATGCCATTCCCCAAGCCGGTTCCAGGCCTCGTTCTCCGCTACTCGTACCTTTGGGGACATGAAGCCAAGGCCGGACACGAAGAAGGCAGCAAGGATCGCCCCTGTGCCGTCCTGCTCACGATCGTCGCCAAAGACGGACGGGAGATAGTCACAGTTCTGCCTGTAACACACACGCCCCCAAGCGACCCGAGATTAGCCGTTGAAATACCAGCGGGTACGAAGGCGCGTCTTGGTCTCGACGATGACCGCTCCTGGATCATTCTCAACGAGGCCAACCGCTTCGAATGGCCAGGCCCTGATCTCCGTCCTGTCCCGGGCGATAAGGACGCAAACGTCACCTATGGCATGCTCCCGATGGGGATATACGATCTCGTGCGGACGAAATGGCTGGCTGCATTCGACGCAGGCCTCGTTGACCAAGTCATTCGCACATCCTGATGGTGTTAGGTGTCCGGCTCGCCGAAAACGCGGCGTCGCCGGCTTCGGCAGCGGGAATAGATGCCAATGACTGAACAGAGCGGCAATCGGACGGTGATCACGGCCGAGACCATGAGCGACGAGCAGAGGGCCGAGCTTGCGGCATCGAGACCGACGGCCGAGGAGATCGCCGCCGACCGATGGGCCGACGAGCCTGCCATCGCGCCTGAAAAATCCCGCCGGGCGAAGCTCCGACTTCCCTTCCGAACCTGAGGCCGTCTCGGCCGGGCAGCATCGCCGATTGACCTCGGACACGGACGTGGCGTTCCGCACCCGTCAACCCAGAGGTGCCGGCCTGCCTGATTGCTGTTCGAGCAGCGCCATGCGTTCTCTCCGGCGTGAGATCGGACCATCGGCAGCGCGGCGCGACATTGTCCACCGGATAGAGCCGCGCTGCGACCTGCGGCCTTCCTCCGCCATGTTCCTGACACCTGCGGCGAGACGAAGACGTCCCGCAACCCCATCCGGTCGCCCGTGTTGCCGCTGCGCGGCTGCCCGCGCCAAGCTCCCTCCAGAGGTTCCCCTCCGCTGGCGCTCCGGTGCGGACCGTCTCCGCACGCCGCTCTTCGGTGTCACCGGCGGGAAGGCCGCTGGACCCAACGAGGAGCACCACCATGAACAACGTCAATCTCGCCGGCCGCGTCGCCAAGGACCCCGAAACCCGCGGCGCCGTCACCACCCTCATCGTCGCGACCGATCGCGTGAAGCTCAGGGACGGCAAGACCTATGTCGACGAGGCCACCGGCTACACCGCCAAGGAGACCGAGTTCCACAAGGTCACCTGCTTCAACGGTCTCGGCAAGGCCGGCGCGTCGCGCAAGAAAGGCGATGTCGTCGCCATCACCGGCCGGCTGCACTATTCGAGCTGGGAGGATCGCGACGGCGTCACCCGGTACGGCTGCGAGATCATCGCCGACAAGATCGACTTCTTCTGACCCGATAGGGCGGCGCCTGCGGGCGCCGCCCTTCAGCTCAACTGGCCCGGGAAGTTCGCGCGTCGCCCGGTCTCGAGATTGCGGACCATGTTGTCGACGGCGATCGCGTAGAACTCGCCGACATGAATGCTCGCCACCTCCCTGAGCTTCCACTCATGGCCGGTGACGATCTTGATCACGCTGTTCACCAGGGCGATCACGTCCTGCTCCGCCAGCGGATAGTCGGTATAAATGCGCGCCGGATCGCGCAGATATTCCTTGTCGAGATGGGCGAAGAACTTGTCGCGGCGGCCCATGATGGCGTCGATCGTCGCGCGCCGCGATTCCAGCTCCTCGATCTGCCGTTCGAACTCGCCCGCCGGCGGCGTGCCGGACTTCCAGGTGATGCTCGTCCGGTTCTTCACGCAGAAATCCAGGAATGCGAACAGGCTTCCCTCGGCGCGCCGCGATTTTTCGAGCAGCCGGGACACGGCCAGGTGCAGGTCGATCTCGGCGGACAGCGTCAACGGGTAGAGGATCGGCTCGATCTGCCACAGGCGGTCGCCATGAATATCACGCTGCCGCAGGAGCTGCTGATAGACGGCGAGTTTCGCCACCAGCCCCGGTGGCTCATTGCCATGCAACAGCGCAGCATATCGCGATAGACGCTCCTCATAGTTCGCCTGAATTTGGGCCTTCACTCTTCATTCCTTCAACATTGCCTGCGGCGTCGGTGCTCGATCATTTGGCGCATCCCGGGCCTTCGTCAGGCTCAGGCCGGGACCGGCGCTCTACTCGCCTGCGGCTCCCGGAGCCACGGCCTTGCCGCGTCTCCGCCCTGCCGGGTTACGATCACCTTGCGGGGATGATGGGGAGGGGGTTTCTCCTGGGACAGTCTGGAGCGATTTGCTGTTAACCCGGCCGCCGCGCGGCCGGGGCAAATCATTCTCTCTCTAACATCTCGGTATCAGACAAGCTTCATCGCCGTAGTGTGATGTGCCTTGGGGGGCTTTCTCAAGGATGCGCGGTCCCCCCAATTTTCCCGGGACCGCCGCTGCGCTCTGGCCCCAAGAAAATCGGTTCCCCCACGCCCCGCTGAGGCGGCGCGGGGACTTGTCCCCGCGTCCCTGACAAAGCCCCGTCGGCCCATCCGATGAGATTTCATCTTTCATCCAATCCCGGATGAGAGATCGACTTGTTCGGAGGCTTTTATGACTTCTTTCAACAACTTCGCCGACCTTGCCAGCTTCGTCGCCGCGTCGCGTGAAAACGACGGACTGACCCAGACCTACGAGGGCGCGTTCATCGAACATAGCGAGATGGCCAAGCTCAGCATCGTCGAGGCACCCGAAGCACTCGACATGCCCGATCCCGAGCAGGTGCGGGCCGCCACCGAGATGATGATGCAGACCATGTTCGACGTGCTGCGCGACAGCCGCATGGAGCCGTTCGCGGCCGATCTGGCTTGGGGTTTCGCCAACAGCTTCCATGTCGTCGCGAAGCGCATCGAGGGCCGCGAGGATGACGCCGCCAAGAAGCTCGGCGATCTCGCACGCAGCTACGATCCGTCCGAGATCTACGCGACCGAACTCGAAGACACGCAGCTTCTCTGCCAGACCCTCCAGGGTTGCCGCGAGGCGATGGAATGCATGCGCGACCATGCCGCCGAGGTCTATCGGGTCGAAACCGGCAAGCCCTTCTCGCCGGTCCGGGGAAGTCGGGTTTCCAGCGCCCTCAACGCGTCGATGATCGAGGCCCGCGACTATCTCGCCTCCCGCGCCCGGGAGCGCCGCGAGCAGTTCGCACCGGAAGGCCCGGTCGTGGCATTCTCCGGCGGTCAGGTGTGGGAGGACGCGGACCTGCTCTGGAACGGTCTCGACAGCATCAAGGCACGCATCCCGGAGATGATCCTCGCCACCACCGCGCAGGCGAAGGGCTGCGATGCCGTGGCGCACGCATGGGCGGCATCGCGCGGCGTCAAGGTCATCCAATTCCGCCTCGATCGCAGCCAGGGCAACCGCGCTGCCTTCGTCCGCAACGACCGCATCCTCGGTCTCAAGCCGGTGGAAGCCGTCATCTGCGAAGGCTCGGGCATCCAGCAGAACCTCGCCCAGAAGCTGCGGCAGGCCGGGGTGCCGCTGCACATCGTCCGTCTCGCGCACCAGCGCACCCAGCGCAGCGCGTGAGCGCTCGCTTGGAGGGGCTCCGGCTTCGGCCGGGGCCTCTCCATCTTTTTCTGCGTGGAGATGCGGCACTCAGGGGCATCGAGCCCCTTCGCGCCGCCGGGGACTGAGCGCTGGCGCGCTCGCTCAATGGCCCGCTGATCGCACCGACCTCGCCCCGCAATGCGGCCAGAGGGGAGAGGGAATGGGCGCTGCGTTCAGCAAGGGAGGACGAGATGTCCATTGTATTTCGCATCACCACATCGGCCGACCATCAGGAACGCCAGACCGCCGTCATCAACGCGCGCCAGCTCGCTGCCTTCCGGGAATATCTGCGCCGCGAGGGCGAGCATCTCAACATGGTCCTGCTCGACCCGGATTTCGTGGAGGACGACTATCTCTCCTATCGGTTCGAGGCGCGTGTTTGCCCGCTGGCGCTCGCCAGCATCGCGCGCATCTTCGACTATCAGACCGATGTCATCACGGTGCTGGACGAGGCCCAATTTCGCGGCCGCCGCGTCAACGTCTATCGCGAGGGCGACACTGGGCCGATCACCCTATCGGTCGGCCTGACTTCCGATCTCGGCCTCGAACTCGATCTGGCCTATCAAAACGCCTTCGCGCTGCTCGAAGGACTGGGGCTGCGACCGGACAGCGTCGGAGAAATCCCGATCGATACTGTCCGTTCCCGCCTCGCCGATCCTGCGGTCCGCCGCAGCGTCCAGGCGCAGGGCGCGGCCCAATATCTGTCCCGGCTCGACCGCCTGATCGCGACCGGGAATCTCGACGACAGCTCCCGTCTGGAATGGGCATAGCCTCCGCCCGGACCAGATGTCGGGAAGGGGCGCGCACGCCTGCGCGGCGCGCCCCTTTTCGCGCTGCTCTAGATTAGGCCGCGACCGGCGTTCGCGGCGTCAACAAGGTGTCGATCGCGCATTGCAACTGGTCGGCAGCGTCAGCGTCCTTGGTCGCAATCAGATATTCCTTGGCCTGCCGCATCAATGCCAGCGCGAGTGCCCGCGTCACCGTCGGATCCGTCTCGGAGAGGTCCATATCGCTACCTCGAGCGCGGTCTATCCTCGCGAGCCTCCGAGCCGTCGCTCCTCCCCGGAGAGCTCCCGCGCCGTGCGCGGGAGCCGGGGCTGGTAACACGTCGAGACATGCGCCTACGCTTTTAGTGCCGAGGCACCTGGACATGTGCGCAGGCACCCCGGCGTGAGACCACACCGAGCTGCCTTTCTCGACGGGATTACCAGTCCCGGCGCCGCGGCCTTCGCAGCGCAATCCGGCGCCTAACACAGACCCTTCCCGGCACCAAGGCGAAGTGCGTTCAGACCCTTGCGGCGGTCCAAACGAAGCGCCAGCGTGTCCATCAGTTCGCTGGCTGACGTCGATCTCTAAATGGTCCGTGAAGATCGGTGGCGCAGGGCCCGGAAACCATGCCGCGCATTCGTGTCGCGCCTATGACACGAGGGCGGCCGGTGAGCACAACCAGCCCCTGTCGCACCCGCATCTCGGCATCAGACGGAGCTTCATCGCCACATCATGACGCTGGGTGTCGATCGGCTGTCAAGGATCAGCGGTTCCCCCGATTTTGCCGCCACTCCGCTACGCGTCCCGGCAACAAAATCGGCTCCCCCGCTGCCCGCTGCGCGGCGGCTTCGCCGTCCCTGACCGCCTCAACACCGCGTCCCGATGCGACCATCCTCATCGATGCAAGATGGGGAGCAACCACAATTCTATCGGAGGCAATATGACATCGCTCGACCAATTGCTCCGCCAACTTTTCTCCACGCCGGTCTGCCCCAATTGCGCAACGCTCTATGACGACGAGCAATTTGATGAAGTCGACGAGTGCGCGCGCTGCTCCCACTGCGGCACGACCTACCAAGTTCCCGATGGCTTTCGGCCTGCCCATCCGGAAGACGCGCTCGAATATGCCGTTGAGGACGCCTCAGCCTCCACCTCTCTCGCGCAATTCCGCAAGGACGCGGATCGTCTTGCCGCCGCCGCAATCCAGGAGACGAAAGGCGCGTCCTACGAACTCTACGCCCAGCGTTTCACCGAAGCCTGCGAGCCCTATATCGACGCCCTCGATCCGGCGCTGCGCCATCAGGCGATCAGCATCGCAAATTATCACGGCTTCATCGAGGACGCGGCCGGACTGGAGGCTGGCTTCGGTCCGGGGCGCTGCTCCTTCACGGGCATCGAGGAGGATTATTGCCACTGCGGCCGGCATCCCTGAACCAGAGTGGGATCGGGTCTCGCGCCCGGTCCCTTTTCTCTGCTGCCCGGCGTCAAGATGCCCGCTCGCTCGCGTGCCGCACGGACCCTTCGGTCCGCGCGCCGCTACGCCTTGCCGTTGCGCTCCCCCGAGAGGAAAAATCTCTCACAGTCTTCCCATTCTGTCGGGCGGACGAGACCGTCTCAAGCCCGGCGGGGCCCCACCATTTTCTTCGGCGGAGCGGGCGCTGCGCATCATCGGCGGCCGGGGTGGCCGCCGAAGAAAATCGTGACCCCCACCGCCGCTTCGCGGTCGCCGGCAAGCCGGCGAGGCCTGACACGGTCCCGCCCGCCCGACGCCATTCCCCTGTCATTCAAGACGACAGGAGACGAACATGCAGACGATCTCGAACATCATCACCGATCACAATGCCGCCTACTTCGCCGCCGTCGCCAATGCCGAGCGCCGCGCGATGCACAGCTACTTCGACCAGCATGTGGTCGAGGACGATGAGCTGGGGTTCCTTGCCATCGACGAGGGCGATTACGGCGCGCTCGGACAGGCGATGATCGACCGGATCGTCTACACCGCGCCGGGCGGCATCATCGACGAATTCTGAACGACAGGGGAGGGGCTGCGGCCTCTCCCTTTTTTTGCTGGGAGAGGAACGGTCACGGGGGGCATCGAGCCCCCCATGACCGTGCCGCGGCGTTGCCGCGGCGGGGGATGGTTCAGGCCTTGAGCCGCTTCTCGACTTCCTCGAAACCCAGGGTCTTGATGCGGCCCGTGAGATCGGCAAGCCGCTTGGGATCAAGCTTCAGCAGTCCGGATTTCTCGATCGTCGCGATCGCCTGCTCTCGCTCTTTCTCTTCGAGCTTCCTGCGCCGCTCTTCCAGCCGGCGCTGATCCTCTTCGAGAGCCTGTCTCTCCTGTTCCAGTGTCTTTGCCATAGGTGCCTCTTGTGAAGGCTAATCGGGCTATGAACAGGGCAAGCATAGCGCTGATTGGTGAGGGCAGGAAGAAGAAGATTCATAGGGCTGGGCGCATCGGGCCTGCGCCCGATGACGGCTCTATTCGCTAGGGCTCCCGATGCCCTTCAGGCAACGGCAGCCCAACCTCACGGAGCCAAGGCATGCGCCTTGTCTCCGCCCTTCGGGTCACGATCCTCGCCTTTCCAACGCGGCCTATGGGCCGCCGTTGATGCTGCGCTTCGGGGCTTTTCCTACCCTGATCGGATCGGTGACGCCCGCCTCGCGCGTTCCGCCTTACGGCGGCGCGTACCTCGCCGGACCCGGCAACCGGCTCCTCTTCGATGACATCCAGACAGACCCAGGGACAGGGGATCGGGCTCTTGGGATTAGCACACCCTACGCACCTGAAGGTGCATGAGTTCCGTTGTTTCACAACGGGTTAGCGCGGAAGGGAAGGAGACTACGTTGTAGTACGGGATGACAGGCGGGCAAAAACGGCGGAAATCAGCCATTCGCGCGTAGTCTGTGAGACTACGGCCTGCTGGCCCATGACGATCAACTTGCCGGAGCCGGGCCGCTCGGCTATAAATAGAGCCATTCTTCAGTCCCCACCAGCCTCCCTGCTAGGAGGTTGGTTTTGGCTACCAGTTACCGGCATTACAACGTCCGCCTGGAGCGCGCCCAATGGGACCGCCTCAGCGTGATCGCCACCGAGCAGAAATTGAGCGTCGCCGACGTCATCCGGTCGGCCCTCGATGTCTTCCTCTCATCCTCCGACGTGCTGACCGCGAGCCAGCGGCGTCTCGCCCGGATCAGCGAGTTCCAGCAGCTCGTGCTCGACGTCATTCTGCGCGAGCAATATCCCGAGCTTCGCGACCGCCTCGTTGCCGAAACCGACAAGCGCTTGGTGCAATATCATGGCGCGTGAGGACATCCGCTCGAACGGGAAAAACATCCCGCTGACCCACCACTCCGCGCGCGGCCGCGTGCAGCGCAATTCGGGCAACTTCACCCGCGGCTCCCAGCTTCTCACCCACGAGATGCTGATGTGGTTTTCGGGCGCGCGGCTGCCCATCATGGTCTGGTTCTTCGCCTTCCTCGCGGCCTGGTTCGTCATCCTCTCGATCCGCCTCGACGAGCATGGATTCCAGCTCGTCTGCATGAAGATCTATTCGGCCCTCTGGAACTGGGTCGACCTCAATCCCAACAAGCGCGTCAATGTCACCCTGCCCAATGGCGAGATCTACAAAACGGTCATGCCCGTGGTCCCCTATATCCCGGCCGTGCAGCAGGCCTGGGAGACCACCATCCGGGCTCTGATCGGCTCGATCCTCGTCTCGGTTTTCGTGGTCGCGCCGCTCACCATCTGGTTCGTCGACATCTCGCGCCGCCGCGGGCGTTCGATCCTTCAGGAACGCCATGAGCGCGGCGCCATGCTGGTCGATCGCGCCGTACTGATTTCCGAAATCGCGCAGCACAATGCCGAGAAATTCGAGGAGGACGCGCGCCAGTTCTTCCCCGGCCGCTCGCCCGCCGCCGTGCTCAGACTGCCGTTCGCGACGCGAAAGGCAGGCGGTATCCATCATCCCTATACGCTCGCCGGCATTCCCTATCCGCACCGCCTCGAGCAGTCCCATTCCATGCTGATCGGCACCACCGGCGCGGGCAAGACCACCGAGCTCAGGAGCCTGGTCAGCCAGATGCGCCAGCGCCAGGACAGCGCCGTGATCTTCGATCTCACCGGCGCCTATGTGGAAGCCTTCTACGATCCCATGCGCGACACGATCCTGAACCCGATGGACCAGCGCTGCCCGGCCTGGTCGATCTTCAACGACTGCTCGACCTACAGCCATTTCACCTCGGCCGCCGCGGCGCTCATTCCCTCTGATGGCGGGTCGTCCGAACCCTTCTGGGCGCTTGCGGCCCGCACCCTGTTCATCGAGATGTGCGTGCGGCTTCAGGAGCGGGGACAGACCACCAACCTCGCGCTCGCCGAGAACCTGATGACCGCCGATTTGAAGCGGGTGCATCGCTTCCTCGCGAACACCATTGCCGACCCGCTGACCGCACCTGAAGCGGCCCGCATGGCGGAATCGATCCGGGCGGTCTTCAACACCAACGCGCAGGTCCTGCGCTTCCTGCCCGACGAAGGCGAGCCGTTCTCGATCCGGCACTGGATGACCACCGAGCGCGCGCCCGGATCGATCCTGTTCGTCACCTCCGATTACGACGATCTGGAGATGAACCGGCCGCTCCTGACCTTGTGGATGAACATCGCCATCACCAGCCTCATGACCCTGCCGCGCACGCGCAGCTTGCGGACCTGGTTCATGTTTGATGAGGTCGGCGCGCTGCACCGCCTGCCGGCGATCGAGAAGGGCCTTCAGACCGCGCGCAACTTTGGCGGCGCAATGATCCTGGGGCTCCACAGCTTCCAGAAGCTGGTCGAGGTCTATGGCGAGGAAGGCGCGCGAAATCTCGCCTCGCTCGCCCGCTCCAAGCTCGTCCTCGCGACCAGCGAGTTCAAGACCGCCGAGGAGTGCTCGCAGTATATCGGCAACCGCGAAGTGCGGCAGATGGATGAGGCCTATAGCTACGGCTATAACAACAACCGCGACGCCTCGACCCTGACCCCGCGCAAGCAGGTCGAGCCCCTCGTGATCCCCGACGACATCACCAACCTGCCCT
The DNA here is from genome assembly GCF_056279125.1 of Novosphingobium sp. Sphag1I. NCBI lineage: Bacteria > Pseudomonadati > Pseudomonadota > Alphaproteobacteria > Sphingomonadales > Sphingomonadaceae > Novosphingobium > Novosphingobium sp. Sphag1I. Next base: position 21,074 of record NZ_JBWBQS010000014.1, read on the forward strand.
CGATGCACGGCTTCGTGAAATTCCCCGATGGCTTCCCGGCCGCGCGCATCCTGCTCGAATGGAAGGACTACCCGACCGTCGCGCCGGGCTTCCTGAAGCGCCCCGTGATGCAGCCCGTTCGGTCCAAACGCGGGGAGGAGATTTTCGAGGAAGACGGGGGTGAGGCCGGCGGCAGGGACGGCGCGGTCCAGATCGTGGATGAGGTGGTCGAGCCGACCAATCTCGCCAAGGAAATGGCGGCGCGGATCTTGCAGTCGCCGAGCGAGGACCAGGCCGCCGAAACCGGCCGTACCGCCCCGCGTAGCGATGACCGCCCGGTCCCCCAGCAGGCAAAGGGGTCAGGCGGCGGAAAGGAGGATGGCGCGCGCGGCCGGGACGCCCAGCAGGAGGCCGGCCAGCGGCCCGCCGACGATCGGCGGGGCCCCTCTCCGCAGGCGCCGCTGGTCGAGGATCAGACCCTCATCGAACTGCGTCAGGGCTTCGCCGCGGGCCGTGACCAGGACGATCTCGACATGGGGATCTGATCCATGCTCTCGGTCGCCGCCGTCCGCTCCGCATCAGGCGCCGCGAACTATTTCGCGAAGGACGACTTCAAGGACAATTACTACACGGCCGATGGCTCGTCCGAGGTCAGCGCCTGGGGCGGGGCAGGGGCCGAAGCCCTCGCGCTCGAAGGCGAAGTCAGCCGGGAAAGTTTCGAGCAGATTCTGAGCGGCGTGCTGCCGAGCGGGGAGGGCGTCGCCCAGGTCGAGAACCGGCGCAACGGCGTCGATCTCACCTTCTCGGCACCGAAGTCCGTTTCGGTCATGGCCTATGTCGCCGGCGACAAGCGCGTGCTTGCCGCCAACATGGTCGCGGTTCAGAAAACCATGGCGTGGGTCGAGAAGAATCTCGCCGAAGGGCGCAAGGACGTCGAGGGTCGCAAGGTGCCGGTGCCGACCGGCAAGCTCGTCTATGCGCTGTTCCAGCACGACACCAGTCGCGCGCTCGATCCGCAGGCCCATGTCCACTCCGTCATCGCCAATCTGACCCAGATGCCCGACGGCAAATGGCAGGCGCTGCACGCCGATAAGATCTGGTCGAACAACGCGGTCATCGGGGCGATCTACCACGCCTACCTGCGCGCCGGGCTGGAGAAGCTCGGCTACCAGGTCGAGCTCAAGGGCAAGCACGGCACATTCGAGATCATGGGCGTGCCCAAGGCGATCATCGATGCCTTCAGCCAGCGGCGCGAGGCGATCCTCGAAAAGGCTGCCGAACTTGGCATCGTCTCGGCCAAGGGGCGCGACGGGGTGACCACCACCACCCGCGATCCCAAGCTCAACGTCGAGGACCGCGACGGGCTCCTTAAAGGATGGATCGACAAGGCGGCGGAGCTCGGATTCGACGGCAAAGGTCTGCTTGCCTCGGCGCTCGCCCGGGCAGGGCAGGGCGCCGCCGACAACAAGCTGGAGCGGGGCTTCCGCGCGGTCACCGACGCGATCGCCAGCGCGCGCGATCTCATCGGCGGTTTCCTTCGCTCGCCCGATCCGCTGATCGATAGCGGCCTTGCCCGCGCCACGAAATCGCCGGCCGTTGCCCGCACGCAATTGGCGGTCGCCTCGGCCGTCCGCATCCTCGCCGAGCGCGAGGCGGCCTTCGACGTCAACAAGCTCTCGAAGACCGCGCTGGACCTCGGCCTGAAGGGCGTAACCATCGAGACGGTCGAGCATAGGATCGAGCAGCTCCACGACAATCGACAGTTGATCCCCGGTGTCGCCCGCGCCGGCGACAAGGGCATCCAGATGGTGACCACCCAGGAGGCGCTGCGCACCGAGGAGGCGATCCTCAAGGCGGTCGATGCGGGCGTGGGCAAGGCGGTGCCGATCCTTCCCGCGCAGGAGGCGCTCGCCCGCCTGCAGGAGGTCGCCGATCGCCCGCTCAATGCCGGTCAGCTTGCAGCCGCGACCCTGATCCTCTCCTCCGAAGATCGGACCGTGACGGTCCAGGGCGTCGCCGGCGCCGGCAAGTCGACCATGCTGCAGGCGGTCGCCCGGATCGCGGAAGCCGAAGGCAAGGATGTTCTGGGGCTCGCCTTCCAGAACAAGATGGTCGCGGACCTCGCCGAGGGGGCCGGGATCAAGAGCCAGACCATCGCCTCGTTCGTGCTCGCCAACGAGCGCTATCTGACCGAGCGCGATACGCCGCGCTACGAGGACGCGCGCGAGCGGCTCGGCGGCGCGATGCTGGTGGTGGACGAGACCTCGATGGTCTCCAGCGCCGACATGCTGAAGCTTCACAGCATCGTCGAGGCGCTCGGCATCGACAAGCTCGTGCTGGTCGGGGATCGCCAGCAGCTCTCCTCCATCGATGCCGGCAAGTCCTTCGCGATGATCCAGGCCGCCGGCGGCACGATGGCTCGGATGGACGAGAATATCCGCCAGCGGACCGACACCCTGCGCACCGTCGCCGCGCTCGCCAATGTCGGCAAGGCGGGCGAGGCGATGAAGGTGCTGGGCGATAACGTCCACGAAAGCGCGAACCCGCCCGAAGAGGCCGCCGACAGGTGGCTCGCGCTGGGGGCGGACGACCGCGGGGCGACCCAGGTGTTCGCCTCTGGCCGGGAGTCCCGCGCCATCATCAACCAGCGCATTCAGGACGGCCTTGCCGCCGAAGGCACCGTGCGCGGCGAGGGTATCCATCTGATCGTCTATGACCGGGTGAATCTGACCCGCGAGGAGCTGCGCTATCCCGCCAGCTATCGGCCCGGCCTCACCCTGGATGTCGGCCGTGGCGGCGCGCAGGACGTCGGGCTCGCGCAGGGACGCTATGACGTCGCCAGGGTGCTCCCATCAGGCAAGGTCGAACTGGTCGATGGGCGCCGCAAGATCCGTTTCGACCCGCAGCGTCTCTCGCCGACGGAGAAACGCGACCGGCTCGAACTCACCGAGAAGAAGGATCTGCATATCCGCGAGGGCGACCGCATCCGCTGGACCGCGAACGACAAGCCCCGCGACCTGCACAATGCCGCGCTCGCCCGGATCATCTCGGCCGACGCCTCGGGCATCACCGTCGAAACGGCAGGCAACCAGACCCTGACCTTGGCGCCCGGCGATCCGATGCTCTCGCGCCTGGACCTCGCCTACGCGCTCAACATGCACATGGCGCAGGGCATCACCACCGACAAGGCGATCACGGTCATGGACAGCCATGAGCGCAATCTGTCGAACCAGCGCCTGTTCAATGTCGGCGTGACGCGCGTGCGCGACGAACTCACCATGATCGTGGACGATAAGGAAAAGCTCGAACGCCAGCTCGACCACAATGCCGGCAACAAGACCTCGGCCCTGGAGACGGTCGGCCGCCTCGATATCGACGGCAAGAAGGGCGGCGCCAAGCCGGTGAAGTTCGATCCCGGCCCGATCGACGGGATCAACCTCGCGGATCAGCCGGACATTCTCGCCGATTTGCCGCCCATCCCGGACGGGCCGATCGAGCCCGCAGCGCCGATCAAGGGCGACGGCCTCAAGGCGCCCCCGGACCTCAAGCCCGAAAAGGCAGACCTGTTGCCGCCGCTGCCCGAGCGCAGCCTCGGCCTTGATCTTTGATGACGAACGGCCGGCGCGGTGCCGGTCCTATGTATGGAGAATGGCGATGGCATGGGATTTTGACGAAGGCGGCAAGTTCGGCAGCGAGAAGGCGGCCGAAGACTATGCCCGGCGTAACGGCCTCAGCAACGCGGACTTCCGCACCCGGCGCAAGGGTGATGAGGTCGAGTTGGAGATCCGCCGCTCCGCCGTCGACGGCCGAAACCTTCGCGACACGGGCGAAGGCCGCAAGGACGGTTGGTTTTGATCGGGACGTCATCGGCCCGGACATTCGGCAGGAGGCGGTTGTCCAATGGGCATCGATGATCGCGACTATATGCGAGCGCGCCACAGGCAGCGCGCCAACCGGACGAGATGGAACGAGGGCAGAGGGCGGATCGAGGCGGCCTGGCTTGATCCGCGCCACCAGCGATATCGCCGACAACCGTCTGCAGCGGCGATCGCTGTCCGCTTCGCCCTGCCGGTGCTGAGCCTGCTGCTGATCCTGATCCCATTCTATGGGGACGCGCAGCGCCATGGCTGGATTCCCGATCTCGAGCCGGCGCAGCCGTTTCCGGAGAGCGGATCGGTTACGGTTGCAGCCAATGTTGTAGGTCTGATCAAGCGCAGCAATCTCACGATTGAGGCGGCCGATTCCAACACGGTGGTGCAATTGATGGACCCGGATACGAACGCCCATGCACTGTCGATCTATGTTGCCGCTAATGACCGAGTGTCCCTGCCGGTGCCTGCCGGTACGTACCGGGTCCGCTTGATCGAGGGTCGGAAGTGGCACGGCGCGAAGCGCTATTTTGGGCCGAACACATCCTATGAGACGGTGGCCAAGCTGATGGAATTCACACCGGCGATGGGCCACATCATCGATCTGCATCGTCGGCCCGGGGGCAATCTCGAGACCCGGATGATGGGCTCACGACCAGCGCCGCTTTGACCGCAGCGGCCCGCCCCACCTGCACCTAAGATGCCATCAATGACACTTTACCCAGAAACGCCTGGTAGAGTGTCATTGATGACAATCATTGGGCGAGGGAATGTGCGTCGTTGATGCCTGAGCCAGGCAGGCATGTTAGCGAAGGCGTCCGCCATAACGACGAGAATCGCCACCTGAATGCCGCACCATATCTTCTATTCCTGGCAAAGCGACACGGAGAACCGGATCGGTCGCGGCTTGATCCAGTGGGCGCTGGATCGCGCCATACGCACCGTCAATGCGGACGCCGACGTCGATCCGGCCGATCGTGAGCTTCGCGCCGATCGCGACACCGTCGATGTGCCGGGAATGCCGCCGCTCGCGGACACCATCTTCGGAAAGATCGACCGGGCGGTCGCCTTCCTGTCCGACCTCACGCATGTTGCCACGCGCGCCAAGGGCCAGCTCTCGCCAAACCCCAATGTCCTGCTCGAACATGGCTGGGCGCTAAAATCGCGCGGGTGGGGCAGGATGATCGGCGTCATGAACACGGCGATGGGCCATCCCGACGAGCACCCCCTTCCGTTCGACCTCACCCATTTCAAACGCCCGATCCTCTTTCACTGTCCGGCCGATGCGACCGATGAGGACCGTCAGGCGGCGCGGGCAGGGCTTCAGAAGGACCTGGAGAGCGCCCTTCGCCTGATCCTCGACGATGAGGTTCTTATGGCGGCTGCGCCGCCGGCCGAGCCTCATCCCCACGATGTCGAGCTTTTGCAGCGCTATCGCCAGCAAATCCCGGAGCTGCTGCGCCAGTTCCTGCGAGACCATAATTTCGGAACGCCCTACCCGCGCAAGGCGCTCGATCCGCTCGATGACATGGCCGCCACCTGGGCGGGCGCAGCCTTCGATTTCGAGGACCCCGCGCTACAGGAGGCCGCCATGGCGGTCCGCGCGGCGAACACCTCTCTCATGGAACTGGTCTATGAACGCATCCATGTGATGGACCGGAACCCCAACATGGCCTGGCCGAAGACCGACTATGACGTGCGGCACGGCATGCAGCAGAGCACTCTGGACGCGATCAGGGAGCTCAATGCGCGCGCCGGAACGCTGATCGGCGCGATCGACGCATTCGAGAAGGTTGGGCGTTCCCGAATCCGTGTCGCGCCGCCGGCGCCAGCGGCGCCGCAGGTGGATCCCCGCTGGGAGGCCGCGCGGACCGCGATTTCGGAGCTGGCGGCGGACCGGATGCGAGGAGGGCTTCCCGAGATCGTCGCCATGCCCAGCATGACGCTGCGCATTGTGCCCTTGGCTGCGATGGATCGGCCGGCTCTCGATCCAAAGACCGTCCTCGCTGCGGCGCTCCGCTTTCCGCCTGACAGCCAGGTCCGGGTTCAGTCGGATTCGGACGAGCGCCAGTGGTGGAGCTATGGCCTGCCGCTCATTCAGACCGAAAATAACCCGGAGACCCGGTGGCGCACGCGCCTTGTTCGACCCGGCCTGATTGAATTCGAGGCGATGATCGGCGCCCGGATCGACGACGATCCCGAAATCCTGGTGGATGGCCGCGAGCTGGAGGCATCGATCGCAGCCCACCTCGAGCGCCTTGCCGCCGTGCTCGCCGACGTAGGACTAGCCGGTTCCGGCCTCGTTTCCATCGCATTGCGCGGGGTGGAGGACGTCGAGTTGACGCGTGCCCGCGGTGGCGGTCGCAAGATCCGCAAGCCCGAGCTGTTCCTGCCTGAGCTTCAGGTGACCGATCTTGCCGCGCCGATGCAGCCGCAGCTGCAGGAGCAGTTCAATATCCTCTGGCAGGCGTCGGGCTGGGCCGACGGCTCGCCCTCGTTCGGCTGACCGGGCCCGCGCTGTGAAGCTCAAGCCCCCGTCACCGGAAGAGGGAGATGCCGGTCTTCAGGCGTTCCGTGAGGCAGCAAAGCTCCACGAGGATACGTTGCGGAGCCGGATGTCCCGCGAGTTCTATCGAAAGGACCTGGCAAAATGGCAGAAGCTCTATGCGACGCTCGCCGGAAAACGCGTGGCAGGCTCGGCAGCGGCCGTTCATTTCACTCGGCTATCGGTGCTCTGCGGTGAGCTGCTGACAGAATATGGTCCGGAAGGGCCGCCCAAGAAGCGGTCGCCCAAGGCGGTGACGCCAGTGCCGATGATCTATCCCGATTTCCCCGACGACATCACCCACCGCATCCACTTCCTCGAAGGGCCGGGGATCCGACGGCAGCGCGCCGTTGAGCTTTCGGCCCATGCCCCGGGCATTTCGAGGCAGACCTCGGCGCGCGGCCGCGTCCTTCTTTCGATCGGGGTTCGCCAAGATCAGGTCCGCCTGTTCGAACGCATCGTCGAAGCCATCGGCGATCTCGCCATGGCTGATTACGCCGCCGCAGGTTTCGACATCGGCTATGTGATGCGACCCGAAGGGATCGCCCAAGGTCAATCCTGGACGGCCAATCCCCTCGATCCGGCGCTGCCGATTGCCCGCGTGTGGGAGGATAATCAGCGGGCCCGGGGTTACGGATTGCAGGCGCGCCTGCTTGGCGACCAATGGCGCGGTGCTGACGGGACCGGCCTCCCAGGCGATCTCCCCGATCTCGATGGCGGACCTTGGGACCCCGATCCGCATTGGCAGCGCGTTCTTGAATTCACGGAAGCTGACCGCCTTGATGAGGCGCTCGCGCTTGTCGAGGCGGTGCCCGGCCGCGATCGTGAGCCCTTGTTCGATGAGGTTATCTATCTCAGGTTCCTGACTGGATCGCCGCTCCATGCGCAGGATGTTCGCGTGCTGGCGCGCAAACATGCGGAATCATCGCTCATTGCGGGGCGACTGCTTGAGGAATTCGAGGCCTTTCTAGGCCATCTTGATGCGCAATTTGCGCTGGAGCCGCCTGTCCTGGAGGAGCTAATCAGGCTTCGGCCGGATTTCGGGTCGACCATGATACCCCCCATGCCGCCCGCTTCGGATTGGGCTGCCTATCGGCGCCATATGGCGCAGTTCACGAACCATGGCGCGCGGCGCGGACGGATCTTCTCCATCAACATCGGCGCCGCCGATACCGGGGCATCGGCGTTCTTTGCGACCGCCATGGTCGCTGCCGAAGAGGCGTTCCGCCGCGAGCGGTCGATTCCCGAGATCGGACGGGGCTGGGTGTCCGAGGTGGCGCTGCTCGATCTGGTTCGAACCCTATGGCCCTCCGCGGTCCATCAATGGCGCCCGGCGTTCCTCGGCATGCAGTCCGTCGATATCCATGTGCCGGAGTTGGGTCTCGCCATTGAGTATCAAGGGCAGCAGCACTACGCGCCCGTGACGCTTTTCGGCGGCGAAGAGGGGCTCAAGCTTACCCAATTGCGTGACGAGAAAAAGCGCACGCTGCTGGCTCGCCACGGTATGCGGCTCCTTGAATGGCGCTTCGATGTTCCGATCACCAGGGCAGAGCTGATCGCTCAGATGGCGGCGATGGACATCCAGATCCCGGACTAGACGGCAAGCCTCGTCTGCCTCGGACCGCCGTTTATTTCCTCGACGATGAACGTGCGGGCCGGCGGTGTTTCGAGAAGGTCGATCTCTGGGAGCAGGTGGTCGAGCCATTGCATGCGTTGCCGGCGCAAAATGATCGCACCGTGTCGATCCTGATAGTGGCTGACTTCGGGGTTGGCTGCGACGGTGATGACCCGGAAGGACAGGGGCCACTCGGCCATGGCGGGCTCCCAGATCGCCGCGAGATAGAAGAAATTGCCATCCTCGAGCCGCACCCGATACTGCTTGCCGCCGCTTACGGTCATGTGGAATTCCGACGCGGGCACCAGGCAGCGCTGGCTGGGGAAGATCTGGCCCTCCGAGCGCACGAAGCGGAAGGAGGCGCCGCCGCTGAAGCGTGGATTGGAGCCCCACCGGGCCTCGACCATTTCTTGCATATCGTCCGGATTTCGCCGGATGATGGGCAAGAGCTTCTCGAGGGGGGCCTCGGAGTCGAACGGTGTTGGCATCGCCATTGCAAGAACATATATAGAACGACAATGAGTCGCAAGGACCAGTGGAACGGATGACCGATGTGCAATGATTATCGCCTGGAGGTCGATATCGCGTCGATCGTCGAGGATTTTGACGACCTCAAGATCAAGATCAAAATGCCCGAAGGGACGCCCAATGTCGCGGCCCGCGCGGACATCAACATCAGCGACGTCGCGCCGATCGTGCGCAGCGGCGAGGGCAGGGGATCGGGCGAGCTCGTCAATCGGCGATGGAGCTGGCCTGGCCAGAATGGGCGGCCGGTCTATAATTTCCGCTCCGAGGGCCGCGAGTTCACTTCGCACCGCTGCCTCATTCCGGCCGACGGTTTCTACGAATTCACGGCGCCGCTCGAACCGGGCCAGAAGCGCAAGACAAAATGGCTGTTCACGATGAAGGACCATCCCTGGTTCTGCATCGCCGGCATCTGGCGATCGCATCCGGAAATCGGCGAGGCGTTCACGATGCTGACGATGGAACCAGGCGAGGATGTCGCGCCCTATCATTCCCGTCAGATCATCCCGCTACCGCGCGACCGGTGGGCCGACTGGCTTGATCCCTCAGTGCCAGCAGAGGAGGTGCTTGGCCTCCTGCCGAAGGGTAGCCTCCTGCCGTTGCAGGTCTATCCACCGGCCGCGGCGCAAGCGTCGCTGCTTTGAGGTCTCAGGCCGCCGGCGGCTCAACATCCGGCGGGTTCATATAGACCCTGAATCCAACAAGATCCTCGTCGGTCGGATTCTCCATCTCGGGAATATAGCGGATCGTCTCCGCCACATCGCGGCGCGTAACATAGTCGATGATCGAGCCTCCGTTGGAGAGCTCATATTGCATCGAACCGCAATGGCGGTCGATCGTGGCGAGCCCGGGCGCGAAGGCGATGGGCTTCTTGTTCCCCTTCTTGCTCACCTCATGCTTGGCGAGGGCGACGCGCAGGAATTCCAGCCTGGTGAAGCCCATTTCCGTCCGGCGCAAATCGATCCGCATCTGATCGACGAGTTCGGGTCGCTCATGGGCATCGCGAAGCTGTTGGGCCCGCAGCTCCCTATCGTAATGCCGGTAGCCGAGATCGCGTTCGAGGTTGGTGGCCTTGAGATTGATCCCGCCATTCTCCGCGAGCTTGATGACCTCCTCGCACCGTTGGCGCCAGGTGCGGAGCAGTTCGTAGGCCGCATAGATCCACATGGGTGTCAGGGCCGACAGCTGCGCCATCCGGCCGCGCGGCGGTTCGTCGTCGAGTTGATGCTCAAGGATCTCCTGCTCGATGTGATTGAGCATGTTGGCGACCAGGCACAGCTGGCTCGCCTGCATCCTCAAAAATTGGATTCTCGCCGAACCCCGCCAGGGTCATCAGAGCTTCGTAGAGTTCGGCCTGTCCGATCTCCACCACCGGACGATACCGGGGCTCATCATCCACCTCGTCGGGATAGGGTTCGTAATCCACGGTCAGTCCTTTCGCGCCGGCCGCGATCGCGCCGGTCCGGGGGTGATAGTGCTCACGAGACCTTCTCCCGGAGCCAGGACGACAGTCCTGCGTCGAGGACCATCCGCGCGAGGCGCTGCGGCCCGAGCAGAATCACCCCTTCAGGGCCTTCATTCTCGGGGATGTTGCCGGTGTGCCATACGAAGAACATGCGATCATAGGCCTCCGCCTCGGCCAGCCGGCCGACATAGTCGTCGAGGGATGCCCGCGTGGCCTGAGATTTCACCTGCACGAAGGCGCGTTCGGCGGTGCTTGGAAGCATGAGTTCGAGGTCGATCGTCTTCTGGGTCCGACCGACCTGACTGAGCCGGCGCCATCCGCTGCTCGAGAAGACCAGATCCACCAGCAGTTCGAAATCCTGCCAGGTCAGCAGCCGCATCAAGGGGATGATCGCCGCGGTGAGGGCGCGTTCTGCCTCTTCCGCGGCTGCAACTTCCGGGGATAGTTCATCGCTCAGTCGGCGCAGCAGATAGTCTGCCGCGCGAACGTCGCAGATCGTTCCGCGAAACATCTGGACCTTGAGCAATCGTCCGGACAGCCGGTCGGCCGTCAGCAAGCTGCCGCCGATCGACGTGCTGTGCCAGCCATCTAAGGTCGCGCGGCGGTGGCTGTTGTCCGACAGGATCTCGATATCGCCTACCGGCCGACACCAATAGAGCAGGCCGCCGACGAATGTGATGAAAATGGTATCCTCGTCGCTCTCGTAGAATGCCCGGATTTGCTTCACATCGCGGGTGGCAGCGCCGGCGTCCCCGCGACGCTCCTTCATCGCTTCCCAGACGCCCGACCAGTCGCCCGCCACGCAGAGGTCGTGCGGCACTTCGCGATAGCCGAAGCGCAGAACGCCATCGCGGATGCTTTCGGCCTCCCAATCGCCGCCCCGGCCGAGCTTGATGTAAAAGACGTTCGCCGCCGTAACTGCGGTCATGGAATCCCCCGTTGTCAGCAGGGCAATTCCGATCAACCCGCCCCGCATCGCAAGCTATACCTTCATCGTAGAAAAGATATTGAAGAGCTTGCCCCGATCAGACGGAGGGCAGCAAACCAGGGGGGCAAATGACTAAGGCAGACAGCAACGCGCATCGCAAGAAATCGTCAAAGCCCTACAATGAGCGCACAGATCTCGAAAAATTGCAGTCACAATGGACCAAATTATCCGGCCTGCACCTTCGAGAAGAGCCATCCGCGGCGATCGTCCGTTGCGCGACGGCAGCCGAGATCGCGGCCAACTACGCCATTCGGACGGAATGGTCCCGCAAGACCGAATTCGATGACACCATCATCGACATGTTCCTGCGCTGGGCGAACGGCCTACCGCTCAAGGTAACCCGTCTGTTTGTGCCGGTCTATTTTGCGACCCCGGACGAGAGCCAGATCGGCAAGGCGCTCAAGGCATCGGCCGAGAAGATCAACACAGTGCGCAACGCGGTGGTGCACCAAGGAGCCTTCAGCAATGCCGAAGAGGCTGAAGCCGTGATCGCCGAGGCGAAAAGCTTCATCAACACAATCGTCGGCCTGTCGATCGAGAATTTCGATATCGAGGCTGCGGCGCAGGAATGGCAGGCGTCCCGCAAGAGCGAGGAGGCCGAATGACCTCGACGCTCGGCGGTCTGACCGTCACGCTCGGCAAGAAGCTCAAACAGTCCGACGATTTCCTGAAGGCCAAGCACAATCTGCTGACCCAGTTCGACAGCATCGATGATCTCGTCACGGACGAGACCAAGCTGTCTGCCAAGGACCGCCAGGCGATCGAGCATCATATCCTGCAGCTTCGGGCGGCGATCGCGCGAACGCTCTGGTCGAACGAGTTCTACGTCGGACGCTCGCTGCTCGACGATTATATCCTGCACACCGCCAAGAATGGGGGCGGGGATGTGCCCGCGCGGGTCATCGCGGGGCTCGCGACCGCCGGCGCCGACAGGCCGGGCTTCGTCCTCTATCCGCTGACAGGTTTCGGGATGGAGATGCCGCGGATCTTCGCGAAGGACAGCAAGCTCCGCTCCGAGGCGATCTTCAGGAAGGCGGGCTTCGCCGTGAGCACCCAGAGCAATTCGTTCGATGCGGCCGTCGCCAGCATTGAGCGGATGGCAAGGGGTCTCGGGGTGAAGCAGCGCATCGACAAGTCGGATTTCCGGCACTTCGCTTACTCGGCAAAGTGGTTCGGAAAGAACCCGCTCATGCTGGTCCGCCTCACGTCGTTCACTGGCGATATGTACGAGAACCAGTTCGTTTATTCACTCAAGATCAGGGTGGCAGCGGCGAACCTGCTGATGCTGCATTGCCTGTCGCAGGAGGCGGTCGGGCCGCTCGACCGGCACCGCAACTCGTCCTTCGTCAACAATTTCGAGACGCTCGACATCGCCCATTATATGATCGGTGAGGCAATCCCTGGCCGCCGGATGTCCACGCGCCGCGTACCCATGAACGTCTCCCAGCTCGAGCTGGCCAAGCTCTCCGACGTCGCCGCGACGCTTTCGACCAGCGCACTGGCGACGTCCCGCATGCGGCGGCTCGCGGCGAAGGTGACGCAGGCGTTGAACACGGTGGAGCGAGGCTATTTCCGTCACGTCAGTATCGCGACCCATTCGAAACCGGAGAGCCGCCTGTACCGCCGTCTGCTCACCGCCCTCGACTGGTTTCGGCAGTCGTTCAGTGCCCGCGCGAACGAGGCTGAGGCGATTGTGGCGCTAGCGGTGGCGTTCGAGACGCTGCTCACGGATCAATATGCTTCCGGGATCGCACAGCGTCTGCGGCGCCGGATCGGGATTTGCATGAAGGGGGTGCCAGGGGTGGCGCGCTATCAGGCCAGCGTCCTGGCGATCTATTACGCCCGCAGCGCAATCGTTCATACGGGCGAGCCCGATCATGCGACTGACATTCATCGTGGCCAGGTCGCCTTCACGCGCTGCTTCTGTGCGATCGCCGAGCGACTCACGACTTGGACACCGACCTCGAATAACGCCATGGGCGACCTGCTGGGCGATGTTACATGAGACCTCTATCCGGCTGAACCTATCGACACGCCGCCAGCGTACCGTTGAGGGCCTTCGACCCTTTGCTATGATGAGACCGATGCAGATACGACCCGAAAAACCTGAGGATGAGGAATCAATCCGTACCGTAACCACTTCAGCTTTCCTCGAAGCGGAACATAGTGACGGCAACGAAGCGGCAATCGTTAATGGGCTGCGAAATGCAGGTGCGCTGACGATCTCGCTGGTCGCGGCCGACGGTGGGAATATCGTAGGCCATGTAGCTTTCTCCCCAGTCATGATCGATGGCGTTCTCGACGGGTGGTTTGGGCTTGGCCCCGTGTCGGTTGACCCGAAATGCCAACGAGAGGGCGTCGGGAGTGCGCTGATCGAGGCGGGACTCGCCAACCTGAAGCGGCAAGGCTCGAAGGGATGCGTGGTTCTCGGCGATCCCGCTTACTACCGCCGCTTCGGCTTTGCCGTCGATCCTGACCTGCGTTTGGCAGGTGTCCCGCCAGAGTATTTTCAGCGGCTTTTGTTCGATGAGCAACGCCGCAGCGGTATCGTCACGTATCATCCCGCATTTGGCGGCGAATAGAGAACCCTACGCGCTATCGCTTGCATCGCGTTGAGAGGCTTGGTGCTTCAGCGAAAATCGCGCTATCGGCGCCCTCACGCTAGACCGAGATCTTTCGATAGCCGCTTCCCTGCACGAATTCCTGTTCAAGGCACCAGCGGCGGGTCAAGCCAGCGCCGGTGTTATTCGAGTAGGCGTGCGCGTTCGATCGGAAGCGCAGAAATGAGGGCCAGGTCGAAGGGGCTGGGTGGTTCGTCGCTACATGGACAAGCACCTTCTCCCCGCTTCGGATATCGGTGGGCTTCCTGACGGCGTAATGTTCACCCCAATCGTCGCTCTTTTCGAGGACGACCTGAGTGACCGTTTGCCGGCTGGCAGGCCGTCCGGGTTTTGCGGCCTCTACTTGCGACGCGATTGTATCGCGGTCATCCCATTCCCGGAAATACACGTTGGCCCAGCAGCCAAGAACCTGATGGGCGTTGAGCGCCTCGATATCCTGATGCCGATCGATGTCGATCCAATGCGCCCGGTGGCCAGAGGTATAGACAGCCCCGTCGTACAGGATTGCAAAGAGAGATGGTGAGAGTGGCAGGAAAAAGATGGCCCCCGCGGTTTTCACCCCGAAACTCGGTCGGACCTTGCGCGGCCGTTGGATATGCAGGCGGTTGGTCAGGATGGCCGGATCGTCGGAGGTGATAAAGGGGAGGCCTGTCCGGTTTCGCGCGATGCAAAGCGTGAGATCGTCGACGATCCGCATCGTGTCCTTGTAGTTCAGCATCGCGGCCTGGACGGCCTCCTTCGATGCCTCCTTCACCGTTGGCACGGGAAGGTCGGATCCAGGAACATCTTGCAGCGCCAGCGCCATTTCACTGGCTTTCAGCGAGGCGGCTTCCGTCCGGAGGTATTGAAGATAGATGAACCGCTTGAGGACGACCTTGACCGCCGAACCGACCGCACCGCCATCGGACAGGTGGCGGACGATCGGCCCATATGGGTCCTCGACGAAATTGATCGCGTTCTCGAGAAGCTTGTTTTGCCCATAGAAATAGTCGCCTGAGCATTGATTCCTGACGGGCGCGTTGGGAATGGCCTTCATGCGATCAAGATTGAACAGGTTGATCGCCAATCCCTCTCCGTTGACCGTGAACGGCCGAAGGTGGACCCGAGGGACGAAGTGCTGATTCTTGTTGTCGGCCATCTACCGGCTTGTCCGCGTCATGCGTGTTCAACGGCCGGGTAGCTTGCCACCATGATCTCCTGAAGTTTCAGAGGATCGAGGACATAGGTCGCGAGCGTAAGTCGCCTGTATCCCATCGCGACTTCCCAATCTGTGGGGTCGAGCGCCGCGAGTTGCTTTGCGGCGATAGAATCCCCCTCGAGATAGGTCACGAGATCGAGCGCATGGAATTCGCGTCCGGCCCAGATCGACAGACTGCGCTCCTCACCGCTCAGCTTGCCCATGGTCAGGACATTGATGAGTTCATGCGCCTGGCGAACCGGATGGCCGTTCAGGGCCGCACCATGAAAGATACGATTTGCGGTGACGATTCCGGTGTGGACTTCGGCAGACGGATCGACCGCCCAGCCAAGCTTCTTCAGCAATTGGCTCTTGTGGGTCGTCTCCGAAAAGACCCGCCGCCGCTTGTCCAGCTGGTCGCGCCCGACCTTGATGTGATCATAGCTGTTGCGCATCTCGTGGGGTGAGCACGGGTGGTAGGCGTTCTTGCATTCGAAGAAAAACAGATGGCCATCGCGCCAGGCGACGATGTCGAGTTCAAAATCGAGCCCGCCGGCACGCAGTTCCACGCCGGATTCAACCTTGAACCCCGCGGATTTGAGCGCGTCGATCACTGCGTTCACCATCTGGTCTTCGGGGCCGAGTGCGATCGGTCGCAGACCGTTGGCCACGATGGTGTTGCGGACGAGATTCGAGGCGGCCAGCACCTGAGGGGCAATGACGTAGTAGCCACCGAGGTCGATCAGCGGTCGATATTGCAGATCGATGTGACCGGTGCTGATGGTCATTTTCATCAGATCGATCAGGGAGCGCACCTTTGCTTCGCTCCTAAAAATCAACATCATCTGCATGAAGAGATTGTCGTGAGACATCACAAAGACGGTCGACGTGAAGGTGAGGAATGTGCGTTCGGCCTCGTCCTCGATCCGCGCCAAGGCCCTTTGGTACACACCGCTCAGGAAGGTGAAGTATCTCTGAAATTTGAAGATGTCGGTGGTGGTGACATGCTCATTCACATCGGCGATCAGATCGCCGACGTTCCCAAAGTTGTTGACATCGAGGAGGAGGAGGCTCTCCACTTCCTCGCGAAACATCTGGTCCCCAGCGAAGATCGAGAAAATTTCTGGCGCCGTCGGCAGCATCATTCGATAGCGTCTGACCGGCTTTTCCGCGAGTTCGAGCAAGCCGGGAAAGGCGTCACGTTCAAAGCCCATGTCGAGAAAGTCACCCATGGACATCGGCGGGTTTGAGTTCCGGAAACGGTGGATCCGGATCATCGCTTGATTGTCGCTCTGAATGTAACCCAAGCGGACGGAGCGCTCTATGTCCGGGTCGATCGATGAGATTGCGACGGTCTCGCCTTCGATGGTCGCCTGATAGGGCAACCCATCAATCTGGGTTTCCGCGTCCTTGAATTTTGTCAGGCGCACGGCCGCGAGGAGCAGTCGTTCATAGACCACCGCGTCCGTGGTGATGGCAGCAATATCGACGTGATTGCAGCATTCGTCAGTGATCGGGAACAGCGAGGCGTAGATCGAGAAGATCAGCGAGGCGCCGTCCACATATTCTTCGGTGGTGTAGCGGCGAGGCGACCAGGACGGCTGCGAAGGGTCGGCAACCCAGCCCTGATAGAACTGGTTATTGAGAATCACGAGCAGGGTCTTGAGAACGCAATCACGCCGGCTCCCGAGGATTTTGACGATTTCGTCGTAGAGCGCGCGCGCGTTGGAGGCCAGTTTGCTGAGCGCAATCACGGACTCGAAATAGCGTGCGCGTTCTGGAGCGTTCAACAACGGCCGTATCTGGAGTGCGGTCTTGGCGAGGGTGCCGATCAGATTGCCGGCGTAGCTGTAACGGGATGCACGCAGCACACCTGCCCGGCGCAGGCGGGGCACCACGTAGTCGGCGTCGATATATAGCAGCGCGAGCAGTGTCGCGATCGCCTCGCGGCGGCGTTTTGCTTCGATATGATCGCCGAGCATCTCGATTGCGGATCGGATCTCGGCGCCGAGCGCCTTTGACATCGCAGGCCGCTGCGCTTGGCCCAGCTTGGCAATCATGTCGGCCTGATTTCGCGTCGCAAGCAATGTGGCGATGAGGGCTTCAACTGTGGCGGCGGACGAAGATACCATGAAACGCTGCTTTCCTGCTCCGGCTGTTCCTGGCGCGCCTCGCTCACCTGCCCACACATACAATTGCGTGAGCAGAAGTGCTGTGACGCGTTGGCCGTAAGCTGGCCCCCGTGGGTAATATAGGGTTGCCCGGGCTCCCTGCCATGAGATGGAAGGATGTCTCTCGTCCGAATACCTATGCGCAGACCGGCGAGCCAATGGACACGCTCCGACGCGTTCCGACAAGATCAGCGGAAGTCGCGCGACCGGACCTTTATGCCGGGATCGGGTGGCGGCGTCAGCGATCTGCGATCCCACGAAACCAGGTCGCGAGGATCACACCGGAGCGGATGTTTGGCCACGTCGGCGCGACTAACGCGGTAGATATCGGCGACATCCGCGCGTGTGCCAACGCTGGCGAGGAGCGGCGATAAATCATCGAGCCGTTGGGCGACCACATGGATCACCTCGCCCTCGCGCTGAACCTGGCCGCGCACGCCCATCATCGACGCGCCCAGGACGGTGCGCCGATGCTTCTCGAACACGTTGGTCCATACTACCAGGTTGGCGACGTTCGTTTCGTCCTCCAGCGTGATGAACATGACGCCCTTGGCGGAGCCCGGCTTCTGTCTGACCAGCACGATCCCCGCGAGATTGATCCAGCGGCCGTCTTTCATGGACTGCAGATCATCGCAGGTGATCATCTTGCGATTGCGCAATTCGTCGCGCAGGAACGCCAGCGGATGGGCTCGGAGCGACAGGCCAGAGGCCCGATAATCCTCGACCACCTCCGCGCCGGCGCCCATCGGTGCAAGGATGATCGTCGGTTCGATCGCTTCCTGTCGGAGCGTGCCTTCACGTTCGTCCGCCGCAGCGAACAAGGGCAATGCTGCATTGCCGAGTCCCTTAACGCTCCACAGTCCCTCACGCCGATTGTTCCCCAATGAGCCGAACCCATCGGCTTCGCCGATCCGATCCAGAGCGCCGCGCCCCACGCCGGCACGTCGCTGGATTTCCTCGACGCTCTCATAATGTTGATCGGCGCGCGCCGTGACGATCGCCGCGGCATCGCGGTTGGCGAGCTCATTCACCATGCGAAGGCCCAGCCGAACGGCGAGATAGCGGCCGCCCGTTGGTTCAAGGGTGCAATCCCAGCGGCTGTGATTGACGTCGATCGGGCGGATCTCGACACCATGCTGACGCGCGTCGCGCACGATTTGGGCCGGGGCATAAAAGCCCATGGGCTGGGCATTGAGAAGCGCGGCGCAAAACACATCGGGATGATGGCATTTCACCCAACTGCTGGCGTAGGCGATCAGCGCAAAGCTAGCGGCGTGGCTTTCCGGGAAACCATAAGAGCCGAAGCCCTCGATCTGTTTGAACGTGCGCTCCGCGAATTCCTGATCGTATCCGCGCGCGACCATGCCATCGATCAGCTTGTCTCGAAAATGTGAGACGCCGCCTGTCAGCTTGAATGTCGCCATCGCCCGCCGAAGCAGATCCGCTTCGCTCGGTGTGAAGCCAGCGCATTCGATCGCCACGCGCATCGCCTGCTCCTGAAACAGCGGCACCCCCAAGGTCTTCTCGAGTACGCGCCGCAGTTCCTCGGTCGGATAGGTGACGGCCTCCTCGCCGTTGCGCCGGCGACGATAAGGGTGGACCATATCGCCCTGGATCGGCCCGGGGCGCACGATCGCCACCTGAATGACCAGATCATAGAAGGTGCGCGGCGCCATCAACGGAATGGACGCCATCTGTGCGCGGCTCTCGATCTGGAAGACACCCAAGGTATCGGCCTTGCGGATCATCGCGTAGGTCGCCGGATCCTCGGCGGGGATGGTCGCGAGATCGAGCTTCAGGCCCTTGTCATTCTCCATGAACTCGAACGCCCGCCGCATGCACGACAACATGCCCAGCGCCAGGACATCGACCTTCATGAAGCCCAGGAGATCGATATCGTCTTTGTCCCATTCGATCACCTGTCGATCTTCCATCGCAGCCGGCTCGATGGGCACCAATTCGTCGAGCCGATCGCGCGTCAGCACGAATCCGCCAGGATGCTGCGACAAATGGCGCGGCGTATTGATGAGCTGACGGGCCAATTCCAGGGTCAGCACCAGGCGCCGGTCGGCGAGGTCCAGATTGAGCTCTTCCGCGTGTTTTTCCTCGACGCCATCCTGGCTCCATCCCCAGACGGACCCGGCCAGACCCGCCGTCATGTCCTCGCTCAGGCCGAGCGCCTTGCCGACTTCGCGGACCGCGCCCCGCGCGCGATAGCGGGTCACGACGGCCGTCAGCGCCGAGTGCGTGCGGCCATAGGTCTCATAAATCCACTGAATCACTTCCTCTCGGCGCTCATGCTCGAAATCGACGTCGATATCGGGCGGCTCGCGCCGCTCGGCCGACACGAAGCGCTCGAACAGCAATTCCGAGCGCACCGGATCGATCGAGGTGATGCCCAGCACATAGCAAACGGCACTGTTTGCGGCCGACCCGCGTCCCTGGCAGATAATTTCGCGCCGCCGCGCCTCGGTCACGATGGAATGGACGGTCAGGAAATAGGGCGCATACTCAAGGTCCGCGATGAGCTTCAGCTCGTGGATCAGTTGCGAGCGCACCTTGTCGTCGACCCCGTCGGGATAGCGGTCGGGGGCCTTCTCCCATGTCAGCCGCTCCAGCTCCTCCTGCGGCGTCCGGCCGGGCACATTGATCTCATCCGGATATTGGTAACGGAGCTCCTCAAGGCTGAAACTGCACCGCGCCGCGATCTCGAGCGTGCGAGAGACGGGCGACGCATCCTTTAGATAGCGACGGAACAGCCGCTCCATTTCCTGACCGGTCTTGAGATGCCGATCGGCGAACCGCTCGCGCCGAGCGCCCAATTCGTCGATCGTGCATTTCTCCCGGATGCAGGTGACAACATCCTGCAGCATGCGGCGCTCTGGCGCGTGGTAGAGCACGTCATTGGTCGCGACCGTAGGAACGCGAGCCGCAGCCGCCAGGTTCGCGAGATCACGCAGCCGGATCGCATCTTTCGGTCGCCGCCGGATCGTCAGAGCCAGATAGGCACGGTCGGCGAAAATCCGTTTCGTTCGCGCAAGGGCGGCCTCGGTGCCGACGTCTGCCCGGTCAGGGCTCAGGATCGCGATCAGCCCGTCATTCCATTGTTCGACATCCGACCAGTCGAGATGACAGGCGCCCTTGCCGCCGCGTTCCTTGCCTATGCTGAGTAGTCGGCACATTCGGCCATAGGCTGCGCGGTCCGTCGGGTAGAGCAGTAGGGCCGTGTCGTCGCTCAGATCGATCCTGCATCCGATGATGGCACGAACGCCGGTGGTTCGTTCGGCATCCCAGGCCCGGACGATGCCGGCGACCGATCCTCGATCAACGACGCCGAGAGCAGGCAATCCGAGCAATGCGGCCGCGGCGAACAGCTCCTCAGGGGATGATGCGCCCCTCAGGAAGCTGAAGTGCGTCGTAACCTGCAGCTCGACATAGTTGGCGTCGACCTCGCTCATGCGAACGCACCGTGGATGAACCAGCGCATGGTGCCCGTAGCCGGATTTACGCCGTCACCGAGCCGGAACAGCCAGTATCGACCGCCTGTCTCGGTCTCGACCTGATAATAATCCCGGACGATCAGCGCCTTGTCGGCCTCATTGCCGCTCTCGCGCCACCATTCGCCGTGCAAGCGTTCCGGACCATCGCCTCGGGTCACCCGATAGCGCTTTCGACGCCACACGAAGAGGCGAGGGGCATCGTCTGGCAGCAGGGCAACCACGTCGATTGGCTCGGGTCGATCCAACATGCGGGCGGGACGAGGGAGGTCATCGTCCCACTGGGCGCCGCTATCTTTCGCAAGGGCAGGCATCGCGATGATCGAGCGCTCAGGCATACTGCTCGCGTGCGGCGCGGCGCGATGCAGGCTCCGTGGACCAAAGCGGTTGGCCAGCGCATCGACCAGAGAGGCGAGGTTCGGCCCGCGACGCGGGCTTTCCAACCCTTCGTCCTGTTGGGCCGCGAGCGCGTCAGCCAGCGGCGTCACGAGGGTCATTGCCTCAATGCCAAGCCCTGGCTCGACCGTCTCGATCTTAGCGCACAGCAATTTCGCGAGATGGCCTGCGTCGCGGGATGCGGTTGCGGTCCCGATGCGGATCGCCTGATTGTGGCCGTCCACACGGTGGAAATAGCAATCCAATCGGCGAGCGCCCTTGCCGATACAGGTGAGCTGCCCCACCACATCGGCAACGAGATCGCCGATCACCTGGGCGAAGGCTTCAGGTGTCGCGATCGGCTCCATGAAACCTCGACGGGCCCGCGGCAGATGTTCAGGGTAGATCGGCTCGATCGGCTCGGGCACGAAGCCGAGCGCCTGATCCAGCCGCCGATGCAATTCGCGGCCGAACCGTTTGGCGAGAGGGCCGCGCGGCGCACCGATGAGCTGTTCGATCCGCTCAAATCCGAGCTTGCGCAAACCTTCGACCTCGCGTCCTGGCAATCGCAACGCCGATATCGGCAGGATGGAAATGGCAGTGCGGTGTCCGCCCGGTTCGATCGTGACCGGCCGGCCGGCGGGTACATGCCGCGCAACGGCATGGGCGCAGCCCGCGGTGTCGGCCACAGCGATCTGGAGAGCCAGCCCCGACGCAGCAACACGGCGATGGAGATCCTTGAGCAGCGCCTTCTCGGTGCCAAAGAGACCCGCGCAGCCGGTGATGTCGAGCCAGATTCCGTCGGGCGCATCCGGTGATACGAAGGGTGAGTATCGGCGGCCCGCCCATAGCGCGAGATCGCGAAGTCCCTGCAGGTCGCCCTCCGGGTCGGCATCGACGACCTGCAATTCAGGGGCAAACGCTCGGGCCTTCGTCACGGTCATGCCGACGCGGATACCGAGCGCCTTAGCCTCGGCATCGACGGCAGCAATGACTTTCCTGCCGTGATCGGACACCGCGGTCACCAGCGGAAGATCAAGGACCAGGCCGTCACGGCACTCAGGCGACAATTTTGCGATCTTCCGCCGCAGCCGGTCGGTCGACCAGTGCGGCAGGAAGAGCGATACGACCCGTCGCATCGCACGCCTCCACGATCCAGGCGTGCGGATTACCACCGCGCACACGTTCCAAATCCACATGCCAACGAGGGCGACCCAGGCTCGGCAGACCGAGATCTTCGCTTGGTGAAGCGGTGATCCGCCAGCGTGTCATCGCTGCCGTCCCTTCGGCGACCTGTTCGGCCTTCGCCGCGCGACGAAACACGAAGGCCGCTACACCCGAGCTTTCCGCCGCCAATTGCAGGCGCTTCGATGCAGTAGTCGAATATTTCCCGACTTCGCCAACCACACCGGCGATGCAAGGGTGACGCAGGCACTCCTCCATCGCGAGCAGGACATTGGTGTCGCTGCCGGCCTCGACATAAATGACCCGATCTGGATGAAGACCGGCGAGATGAAGGGCAGGGGCAAACAGGTCGCGCCAGCGCAGGCACCAGAAGACGGGACCTTCCATTCGCGCCAGGATTCCCGCCAGAAAGACCGTCGCACTCGCCTCGTCTGCGAGATCGGGACTGCCCATCATTTCATGGAGAGCGCCTGCAGCAATGCCTCCGCCCGGCAATCGCTGATCCAGTTCGTCGATGCCGAACGGGATCGCTTCGCGCTGAACGCCTACGCCCTCGATACGCGCGATGCGCGCTCGCAAATCTTCAAGGACGGTTGATTGACGCATAGCATTCAGGAGACTCGGGACTCGTTGATTCGTTCCTTATTTGTTCTCGCTACCGGCAATGAGTCAAGCGGCTCGGATGGGCAGCTTCCGAAGCCTGTGGAATCTGCGAGAAAAATGTCGTCGTCCGTCCATTGTGGGATTCACATCTGCCCGAACGCAGCGTAGATTCATGCTATGTTCCATCAGGCCGACCTATTCGAAGCATCCGCCGAACCCGCCCGAGGGTTGGATACGCCAGGACTGTTGGCGGCGATCGCCGCTGCTTCGCCGCGGCCAAAATTCTCCTATCTGCTCCTTCAGCTCCTCGAGGAGGTGGCTGACGAAAAGGGCAGCGCCGGACCGAGCGTGGTGGTGAATGGCGACGCCGTGCCCGTCCGCGACTGGCTATGTGATGCCCTGGTCCCGATGGCCCAGCGTGCGCCTTGGCGCCGCTCGACGATCGAGACCGTGCGCGCCGCGCTCGAACAGGCTGATGAGTTACCGGCCGATCCGGCGCAGGCCGATCGCATGGTCAAGGAAAAGGTACGCGAGCGGGTTCGCCAATCGGGTCGCTGCAATGTCAGCCGTGCGGTGTCAGACCTGTGCCGCGGCGGCCTCCTGCGACGCCACTATCAGGGCTACAAGGTGGACCACCAGAACCGGGGCGCCCAGCGCGAGGCGGTCTACACGATCATGCCCGACGCCTTGGCCGCATTACGCCGGCGTTGAGTAACCTGTAATCGCGAGATCGGCATCCATCGCCGTCGCACGGACCAGGCGATCGGGCATCTGCAACAATTTCTCGGCCGCGGCGATGATCGCTTCGGCTTCGGTGGGATAGGATTCGGCCGAGCTGATCGATACCCCGTCGGGCAGTGCGATCGTTGCCTGAAATCCGTTGCCTTTAGGCGTCGCGCTCAATCGGACTTCCATGAAAGGTCTCCGCGGTGTATCGGGACTGATATTCCTATAAGATACTGATATTTAACATAATTCTTATTATCGCTCTACAAATTTCAAATTCCGGCACCGCCCCTAGTCGGGCCATTCTCGTTTGTAAAAGACGACACCAGATGATAATATTGCGGCCGGATGGAAGCCATCAATGTTAGACACAACGACCTACTTACTGACCCAGAATAACCCGGCGGGCCCGATCTTGCGTCCTGCCGAGCCGATGGCACATGAGCTTTTCGACAACAGCGATGACGATCTTAGCGAGCCCTCACATGGCCGCGTGATTGGTGGATTGATATCTCTCGTGCTGCTCGTGGCGACCGGCGCCTATTTTTATCTGACGCTCTAACCGCAACCTTATTTCCGCAAGTCCGGATCGGTGAAGAAGCCGCGATCGAGTTCTCGGCCCACCTCTGACTGGAGGTCTGCGTTTGCTCCTCCGCGACTGGTGCGCGCCGCCTGCGCTGCCCCCCGGTCGCCCTCAAGCCTGGTTTGACCGTCGGAAATGATCCGGGCCGCAGCACCGGGATCACCCGAGCCTCCGCCCTTCCCGATCCCGCTCACGCCATGGGGACGATACGATCCGCGCACACCGCCGGCGTCGAGATTGATGCGATTGACGTCGACCAGCGACGGATCCTTGACGTCGCCGCTGATCTCCGACCACAGACTGTCGCGCTTCTCCTGGGCCCATTGCTGGATCAGCTGATCGCGCACGGTGCGCTGCTGCGAGGTCAGATCGGTAGCCCAAAGTTCCGGCGCATCGAGGTTTGGATGGAGCGCCTGCTGTAGTCTGTACCACTGGGCGAGGTCCTGGCTCATATTCTCGCTGAGTTGCATGCCGTGGGATTCGGCAAAGCTCGCGTCGCGCGCCAGAGATTGCGACAATTCCTCCATGCGCCGCGCAGCTTCGGTATAAGATTTTGCCCGCGCCAGCGCATCCTCGGTGCTTACCGACGATGACGATGTCATGGACGATCGGCTGAAGGAGCCAGAGCGGACGTAGGTCCCATCAGACGTGCTCGCGCCGCTGCCGTTGGAATGCTCATCACGCACCCCGCTCGACGACGAACTGGAGCTATCCGACGACCGCGTTTGATCCGCACCATAGCGGAGGGTATCTTGCTGGCTGCCGGTCTTGCTGACCCCCAATGAACCACCGACATTGGGCAGGAGGCCCCCGGCGCCTGGACGCCCCCCGCCAGCCTTCCGGCCACCACCAGCGCCGCCGCCAATCCCACCATTGATCCCGCCGCTCACCTGGTCGAGCGTTCCGGCCGAACGATCATGACCCTGGGAAATACGCTCGCTGAGGCCGGTGGAGGACCGCTCCTCTATGCCCTGAGAACTCGATCCGGTGACGCGATCGAATTTTTCGACATTTGTGTTGGCCGACGCGCCGCTACCGGACTCAAAGCCCCTCGACCGTTCGGACGAGACGCCGAAGGCGGTGCGGTTCGTGTGCGTGCTGGTCAGGATATCCTGAGCCGCATTCTCCCAGGCCTCTGCCTGCCGATGGGCAGCGCTGGACATCTCGCGCCATTCGGCGACGGTGCCGCTGTTCATCGTCGGCGTGAAGCCAAGGCGCGAAATTGCGCCCGACATGTCGATGACATCCTGCCCATTGCCGAAACCCGACACGACGGCGCCATTGTCCTGACGCCAGCCCACGCTTGTCGCGCCGCCCATGAAACTCGGCGCCACGGACCACTGGTCGCTCTGGCGCATGTTCGACGTCGCATTTGCCCAGCTCACATTGCCGTAGGAATAATTCCCCGTGGTTTGCTCCAGCGCGGCAGCTTCTGCCGCGTTCTGCGCGGGCGCGAGCATCGAAGTCGCCTGCCCCGCGATCGACATCGCTCCCCGCGCAAGGCCGGCGGCCAGGAACGGGATGCTCATCAACATGAACCCGGCGATCGTCGCCGTCTCTCCGTTTACGGCGCCGATGCCGGCATAGGTGCCCAACGTGATCCCGCCGGGCGCGACGCCGGCAGCCGCCGCCTCTGCCCGCGTCATGCAGATCATGTGCAGGATGACGTAGAGCGGTCCCCATGCAGCAAGGTAGAAGAAGCCCATCGCATAGCCCTTGAGGGTTCCGAGACCCGTCTGCGGCATCAGGAACAATGGGAAAATCACCGGGAACATCGCGAAAAAGACTACGGTCAGCACGATGTTGAGGATCGGCACCCAGGCCATCGCCTGCTGCGCGATTGAGTTATAGGTGTTGCGCGCCTGGATGTCGGCGCGCGTCTGCGCGAAGGTGTCGATCGTCGCGGCGCCCGATCCCCCCGCCATGCTGTTGCGGGCTTGCATGAACGCATTGATCGCCGTGTTCTGCCGCATGGAATCGCTGTAGTTGCTGCCCGAGCCGGTGAAGGCTGCATTGGCGATCGGCAGATCGTGCTTCAGCTTATCGGCCGCCAGCGCATTGCTCAGCTTGGGATAAAGCTCCTTACCCCAAAACGGCGTGTTCGCCTCGATCATCGGCGCCCACCGGGCATTGAGCATGTCGTAGGCCTGACGGCAGGTGACGATCGCGCTGGTGACCGTGCCGTCGCCCTGCCGCTCAAGCCATTCCTGTGACCGGGCTTCCGAGCCGGGCCCGATCTCTGCCCAGAGATCCTTCGATTGCGCCAGTACGGTCAGCGACTTCCGGTAGAGCATCACGTCGCCGAATACGCATTTCTTGAAATGCTCCTCGAGATTGGTCGAAAACTCGGCGTCGCGGATGACGAAATTGCGGGTCGCGTCGAACAGACGCGCACCATAGACCATGCCATTGGTCGAATAATTGAGCTCGCTCGGCATCACGAAAACGGTCTCGGCCGTGCGCGTCAGCCAGTCACCGATCTGCGTGGTGAAGCTCGCAAGCACGCCCAGCCCAAGGGGCACGTTCGCGACGGTCGCCGGCGCCAGGGACGGATTGATCCGGTCGGTGACCTTCACGTCGATGGTCGGCACCATGAGGCAGAGATAGATGGCGGTCGACTGCAGGAACCAGTTCATCCAGACGCGGAAGTTCATCGTGAAGGCGACGACGAGCAACGAATAGATGAGCCCCATCACCATCACGACGCGGAGGAGCGAGCGATATCCCCCTCCCCCGGACCAGGCAGCGACGGCGTTGAACGTGTTGACGAGATACTCCCCGCCCCCGACCGTGAAGACCTCGAGCATCGCGCCGGCCCCCTTCCCTAGTTCAGCCCTTGTGCGTTCAACCCGCGCGAGAAATTGAGCGCGGAGGCCATGCCCGGCGTCATCGAATTCTGGAGCGTGGACTCGAGCATGATGCTGCGATCGATGATCTGCATCGTCACCTGCAGCTTGTTCGACAGCTTGACGTCACGCTGCGAGAATTTTTGCCGCGTGGCGGCGATCTGCTGTTTCCACTGGGTCGCCGTCGCCTGGTCGAAGGTCTGATAGTGGGTCTGCGCCTGCTCGACCCGGTCGAGCATGTTGTCCAGCATCGCCGCCAGCAGGTCCACCGCGACGATCTCGGACAGCGTCTCAATCTCGCCGTCAGTCAGCGCATAGTGAGCATAGGCCTGGACCGAGAGGATCTTATAAAGTGGGACGGTCGCGAGATTGAGGAGCTGCCTTTCCGAGGCGTCGAGCGCGGTATCCGTGCGGATCTTGCTGCTCATCGAGCGGATCATGCTGGCAATCCGCGGCCGTAACGCGGAAGATGCGGGCACCGACAAGGTCTGCTCGCCGACGTCATAGCAATCGGTGTCATTGCATTTCAGCATCTTCACGGCGGGCGCTCCCGCAGTCCCGTCGAGCAGCGCGGTGACAACGGCTTCCTCCGCGGGGCCGAACATCACCACCTTCCCGCCAACGCTCGGATCAGACGATGGCGTCGTCACCACGGTGCCAACCAGGGTCATGATATATTCCGAGAATGACTGGTCGAACGCCCCGAACTTGGCGGACTTCTTCAGGGCCTCCCAGGTGTAGTTGTGCGGCTCGCCGACGAGCTGGTCCTTCATATTGGCATCCGTGTTGCCAGCTATCGTGCTGTCACGGCGGTTGCCGTTGTTGCAGCCTTGCCGCGACGCGGCCCAGTCGGAAAAAACGCCCTGGCTGTTGCCCACCGCTTCGCAAATGGTCGACCGGGTCGTTTCCATCTGCGGCCAGATCCCGCCGACCAGCGCCTGCGCTGTCTCGCAGCTCGAGATGTTCATCTGGTTGAGCAGCTGAGCCTTCTGGCTGAACTCATCCATCACCTTGCCGATCTCCGGCGACACGGAGTCGATCGCGAGCTTGAAAGCGAAGCCCAGTGCGTTGTTGGCAGTCGCCTTCAGCATCGCCACGATTTCAGAGGCATTGATGAATGAGAAACTGCCGGCGAACAGATCGATACCGCCGCAACCGGCCCGGGCGCTGGGAAGCTGCAGGTTGAACGGCGAAACGCTCTTCTGCGGGAAGCGCGTCCAGACGTTCCCAAGCGAATAATAGCCGGCCGACTGGCCCTCGAACGCGGTCGGCCCGGTGACGTTTGCGGCGCCGCCGGCGTCGTTGAAAAAGCCGTTCATCTGGGACGCAACATCGGCGCGCGCGACGCCAACGATCGCAAAATGCGAGGCTGCAACCAGCGCCATGGCGGTGCCGAGCTTCCGGCGCAGCGCGCCATTCTTTGCCTGTGCCATCAGTAATCGCTCCCGACCTTCGTGTTGGTCAGCATGAAAATGCGGTCCATGATTTCGTCGGCGCTGAGCACGCCATAGCCAACCGGAATGGTCCGCTTGGTCTGTGTGTCGAACAGGACCAGCGCCGGCGTCTCGTTGCCGGGCACGCCCATCCGCGCGCGCTGCCCGGAGTCGACGACATAGTTCGGGAAGTCCTTGCTCGGGCCGCCGTCCATGGACACGGCCATCACCGTCATCCGGTGACTGTCGGTCACCGACCGCAGGATCGGCGCGAACACCTCGCAGGCGCCGCAGCTTTGGGCGTAGAAATAAAACAACCCATAACGCTGGCCGAGGCTCGTAAGGACCGTGTCCCGATCCGCCTTGCGATTGTCCAGCCAGAGACGCTTGCCCACCGTCGAGACCGGGCGTTGCAGCGTATAGTCGAGATCCGGGTTCTGCCACAGCGCACGCTGCCAGGTATCGGAGAAGGTCGATGCGCGATCGAGCTGCTCTCGTTGGAAGCGGATATAGTTGATGACGTTGGCTTCGGTCGGATCGAGGATCGCCTTGGCCTTCAACTCATCGAGCTGCCTGGTGATCGCGGCGATACGATCCGAGGCGCGTTCTTCCTCGATCGGCGTGGCAGGTTTGGCATTGTCCGCCGGCTTCGGCTTTGCGCAATAGAACCACTGCCCCAACCTTCGTTCGCCGCAGTAGAAATCATCCGGCCTGTCCTGGTCGATCGCCTCATTCCGGGCTGACGGGACATCCTGAGCAGCGACAGGTGGCGTGCCGATCATCGCCGCCAGCGCCGCCAGAATTGCGCCCATGTCAGAGCGCCGCATGGTTCGCCCTCCCCTCGCTCTCCTGTGCAGGGAGCTGTTGCGGCACCCTGCTGGCCCGATCGACGTGCACCTGGTCCTCGCGGAAGTGGACGCAGCAATCTGCGATCGTGGCTGGATGCCGGGAAGCGCACGGCATCGGCCGCGACGGTGGTTGCTCTGAAGGATGCAGCAGGAGCGCGGTCGCGATGACGGGCACCTCAAGAAGCGGCAGCGGCATGGTTCGTCTCCCTGTTTTCGGAGCCTACTTCGCCTTCCCGCGAGGCGGGGGCCATCAGGACCCCCTCACTTGCCATGGAGGTCGTAGTAGGATTGAATCTTGGACTGGATGTCCGTCATGGTCTGGACTTCATCAGGCAGCTTGGCCGCATCCATGAAGTCCGCGTAGACCTCCGTGAAATTCATGACCGACAGATCGAGCCGGGCAAATTCCTCGACGGTGAAGCCGGCGCACTGTTCGTTTTTCGGTGAACCCCATCCCTTGCCCAGTTGGGGCCGACCCTGTTCCTGAAGCACGCGGCTGAGTTTGCTCTCGAAGCAGCAATAAGCCGTCCGCTTCGTGGTGCAGATGCCCAGGATCTTCGACGAACAGTAGGTTCCGAGATTGTGACACAGGCCCATGCGGTCCTTGATGTCGAGCTTCATCTCGTCCTGCGAACAGGCGAAAAGGGTGAGGAAAGGCGTCGCCAGTGCGGCGATCGCTGCAGGCCCGCCGGCCAGTGCGGCTGCGCCTGCGCCGACCGTCAGCAGGCCTGACGTCTTGCCGGCGCAGCAGTTGATCAGGCCGAAGACGGGCTTGTGGCAGCTCTCACGATTGCCCTTGAACACCGTGAAATTGTTCTCGTCGAACTCCTTGCCGGCCTGATCGATCGAATGGAGTGCGACGAGCGCATCCTTGAACTCGGTCGACGCTTTGCGGACGATCGGCTCGCAGTCGCCGTTGATGCAATATACGTCGTTGCCGCAGATATATTGCGGCGCGTCGGTGGTCCCACCCGATGGTGTCGGGCATTGATAGACGCGGTTCTCGACCTTGCACGGCCCGCCGCTGCCATCGTCGTCCAGGCATTCGGTGCGAAGATAAGTGCAGCTTCCGTTCGCCTCGAGCTCACCGCAATCATTGGCCGCCGAGACGCGATTGCATTGATAGGTGCGCTGCCAGGCCCAGCAGGGTTGAGTCACGGACACGCCATCGATGATCCTCGTGACCGGGTCGCTCGACGTGCAGACCTCGGTTTCGAGCGTGCAATTGGCATCGGCAGCATTCGCCGCGCACAGACCTTCGTTCCGCGTGATCACCGGCACCGCCGGCTCTTCCTGTTTCGTGAGCCAGTAGTTCCCGGTCGAGATCACATAGCCCGGATGATATTCTCCGGGCGTGATGCCCTGTGCTTCCGCCGTACATTTGACCTCGACGGCGGTGTGACCAAGGCTCTTGCAGGTCGGCGCGGCCGTGTAGCCGTAGGCGCCCATATTGTCGCAATAGTCGATCGGCCGACTTTCCCAGCAGACACCGGACGCGATCTCGTCGTCGAAGGCGGCTCGGGCCGGATAAGGTCCCCCGTCTGTCGGAAGAAAGCTCAA
The DNA here is from genome assembly GCF_056279125.1 of Novosphingobium sp. Sphag1I. Classification (NCBI taxonomy): domain Bacteria; kingdom Pseudomonadati; phylum Pseudomonadota; class Alphaproteobacteria; order Sphingomonadales; family Sphingomonadaceae; genus Novosphingobium; species Novosphingobium sp. Sphag1I. The sequence goes on from NZ_JBWBQS010000014.1 coordinate 51,685, forward strand.
TCTGCCGGTATAATAGGTGTAGATCGTCCGCTTCTCGGCCCGCACATCGAGCGTGACGGCACAGGTGCGTGCTTCAGGCGTGACCTTGCTGCCCGCATTGCAGCTCGCTTCGTAATAGCCAGCGCCGCCGGTCGCGGGCGGCAATGGCACGCAGGAACCGCCGCTGCCAGTATATTGCTCGCCGGCGAGATATGCCGACGGATCATTCTCAATCGACGTCGCCCGCGTCGTGGTCGCGAGGATCTCCGAATTGCTGAACGTCGCACGGCTACGATCGGCATCTGTGGTGATGCGATATTGTTCGTTGGAGGATTTCGAGGATTGGGCGGCTGATTCCAGTCGTTCAGGATCGTCAAAATAGGACCCTTCGGGCAGATTGGTGCCGGAATAGCCTGGCACAGCCGCCGCCTGCGCCTCGCTGGAGGGCACCAGCGTCGTATCGCTGCGCTTCTCCGTTCCAAATGCCTTACCCTGCTGCCGCGCCTCCTCGATGGTAGTCTGGGCCAGAACCGGCGGCACGACCGGCAGCGCAGCAAGCGCCGCAGCAAAGGCGAGGATCGATCTCACGGATTGACCTTGCGCATGTTGGAAAGGCCGACCGCAGCGACACGCGCGCCCGGCCCATTCCCCTCTGCGAACTGTTCGAGCGCATATTGCACCGACACGTTGCCGACCATGCGGTCATAGGGAGGAACCTTGGTCTGGCAGGAAAATCCCGCGCATAGATCGAAATCCGAGGAGACCGCGACGTAGGTCGGTACTGCCTGCACATCGAATGCGCGAAACAGGCGCGGATCGATGCCCACATTGGCAAAGTCGTCCTGCCGATCGACGATCTTGCCGAGAGCGGTGGCAAACTCCTTCATCGAATTATTGGGAAAGCCCCGGAAAACCACGACGCCGCCGGCTTTGGCGGTGTCGCCGATCAACGTCTTGAGCGACTGCGGCGGCATGGAGAGGCTGGCGAAGACGATGAACTGAGGTGCATCGCCCTTACCGGCCGTGGCATTCGATGCCGCGCCCGCGACGATCTCATCGAAATCGACCGGACCAGCTGGTCCCTTGGGCAAATCGCTCTTCGCCACCCGCTGCATGTTCGCCATACCGGCGTCGTTCGTGTTGGAGGCATCCTCTCGGAATGCGTCGCCCCGATCCTTCACCTGGTTGACGAAGGCCTCAGCATCGGCCTGGAGCTCGGCGGAGCGCTTCTTGATCGCCTGCACGTCGATCCCGTCGACACTCTGCGCGAGCACCGCCGATATGCCGGCGATCCCGAGGAGCGCAGCAGAAGCCCAAAGAAAAGCGCGCATCGAAAGGCCTCCTAGAGTAGAGTCAGACGTGGGCGCTGTGGGGTGTCTCCACCGCCAGTTTCCCACGCCTGCTCTCCGAACCGGACGTGCACCTTTCGTTGTGCATCCGGCTCTCCAGAAGCCTTGGCGAACTCGGGTTTCTTCATCCATTTGAGATCGAACCTCCGAACCGGCACGTAGCTCATCAAGAATTGCTCCGTGCCACCTTCGGCCCAGACCGAGCTGCCCGGATGGGCGGTGCTCGGCCTGCGCCACGATGCGATTTTCCTCCCGGGTACACGTTGGTGTTTGGCCCGCAGCCACAGCCAGAGGCGTTGGCGCACATGCCAGTCGAGACTGGCAAGAATGCGCTTGGCCCCTACGCAGTAGCGATAGTAGGCGGACCACCCCCGGAGGTATGGATTAAGTTCCTGAAGCATGGCCGTGAGTGAACGCCGAAGCGTTTGCCTACGCGCCAGTTGATTGACCCGTATGCGGAAGCCCTTGATCGGCTCGCGGGGGATTTCGATGCGGGCATGAAGCCCGAACCGCTTGTCCCACTTGAGCCGCACACGGCATCCCAAGAACCGACAGCCCTTGGTCAGCGCAGTGATGCGCGTCTTTTCGGGCGATAGCGTCAGACCCATCGCCTCGTGCAGGTAGGTCGCCAGCGCCTGCTTTTCGGCAAGAGCGTCAGCTTCCGTCCCCGACACGAAGATCAGAAAGTCATCGGCATAGCGGACAGGGTAGAAGACCGTTCGACCGGCCTTTCGATCCTTGTCGCGCTTGATCGCCGCGAGCCTGATCCCATCGGATTTAAGCTCCGGGCTTTCGGGGCGGCGCACCCAGTCCCGATACCGTTCCTCGATCACGCTCAGCGCAATGTTGGCCAGTAGCGGTGAGAGCACGCCACCTTGCGGCGTGCCGGTGTCGGTGGGGCTGTACGTGACATGCTCCAAAACCCCGGCCTTGAGGAACTGCACGATCAACCGGTTCACCTTGAGGTCCGCGACGCCGTGGCGCACACGTTCCATTAGTGGGTGATGGCCGATGTTGTCGAAGCAGGCCTCAATGTCGCCTTCGATTACCCATTGGTACGGCGCATTGTGTCGGTAGCCATCTGCCGCAGGCTTACCCCGCGACTGTATGGTCACACGGATATGTTCGAGACAGGCCTGACTGCCCCGTCCGGGCCGGAACCCGTATGAGACAGGCCAGAACCGGGCCTCGAAGATCGGCTCCAGAACTTGTTTGACCGCGCACTGCACCACGCGATCCCTGACCGTAGGGATACCAAGGGGTCGGAACTTCCCCGGTTTGCCCGGCTTTGGAATCCACTTCCTTCGTGCAGGAGACGGACGATAATCGCCCGCCCGGAGCTCCTCGCGGAGCTCATGAAGGAATCTGTCGACGCCAATTCCGGTGGCAATTTTCTCTACGGTCGCCCCGTCGATCCCCGGAGTGCGCTTGCCGCGATTACCGGCCATCGTCCTCCAGGCCATGTACAAGTTGCGGGGATCGGTCACCCAATTCCACAAGTCGCAGTATGGTTCTTCGGGGTTTTCCCGACTCCACTGGTAGAGCTTTCTCTGAACGCCGAGGAGCCAAGCCTGTGGGGCTTGATTACCAGAGTCCACTGGTAGTTCCTCCGTCATAAAAGCCCACCGACTTCCTGCCCGCCTTCGCCATGTGGACGGCTTTCCCGCCCTCGGACTACTACGCAGGCTCCGCCCCACCAGCACCCATCCCCGGTCTCCGCGGATAGCCTGCTCCGAAGCAGGCGGACGATGGTGGTTCCCGTGTTCCGACGATCAACCTTGGACCCGTAGGTGTGACGCTTAACCCCTTGCGGCTCGGGCGTGCGGGCAAGAAAGGACGACCCGCACACGAATGCTCGACGAGCATTCACCAGAAGGCAGCACAACAAACCAACCGGTTCACACCGCGATCTCCCCACCCCGTCAGGTGATCGGGAGTTCAACTGTAAATAAAGAGGCTTCAGACACGTCATTCGCTTGTATCTCACCTTAGGCCCTGTGGTAGCCCGGCATGCGGCTGACGGGCCGCATCCGGTACATTTAAGGTCTCCTGCTCTGAGGCCGACCGCCGGAACGCGGCAAATCTTGGAGACCCCCTTCCGCCCCGACTCCTTCCGCCGGGTGGGGTGGCATCGCAGCCACCGGTCGATCGTCAGCAAGACGATCGAAAGGAACATGATGTTAAATTACATACATATTTCCTTTCTGCGCCGTCACGGCGCTCGCACGCAGCAGTTGCGCTTGCGCCAGACCAGGTAGCCCATGTCCTCGCCACCGGCGGGATAGGCGCGACCTGCGTCAGGCGGCATGGTGGATGCCCCGATCGCGGAGCAGGCGAAGCGGCCGCTCACTGTCGGGATCGGATTGACCATCTGGAAGCGATATTGCTGCTTCCGCATGATCGGCATGAGGTACTTCTTGCAGAGACCCGCCGACCCCATCGTCCCCCAGGCAAGCGCCTCGCGGTGCATCTTGTAGGCAAACCGCGACAGCGCGAGCCGCGAGGATTGGACATGGCCGATCGAGGACGGCACGTTTCCGTTCAGCGGATACATGCTGCCCTGACAGCCAGCGCACCAGAACAGCGGATCGAGCGGCAGGTGGACGGTGCCCGCTATGCAATCACCTGCACAGGCCACCTGCGCGATAGGATTAGCGAAGACGATCGCCTCGGGATTGATCAACGCCGTCAGCGAGTCATCCTGCCAGAGCGGATCGATCTCGGTCATATAGGCGATGTCGAAGCTCGCCTGCTCGAAGCAGACGAAATCGGTGAGGATCTCCATCCAGTAGAGCAGCGGGTAGACGTACCAGTGGACGTGCCATTTGGCCGTGCTCTGGGATCGTCCCCCGACCATCGACGGGCCTGTCAAATATCCCTGGCCGATATCGAACCCCGGCGCGATGCGGATGCCGCCGAGGTTGGGAAAGCACCAGGGCTTCATCGTCACGTCCGCGAGGCGGGCCGGCTCCCAAAAGCCGACGGAGATGCCGATGCGCGGAATGGGGCTCCCGCACAGGCAAATCGGCGACGCGGGATTAGCGGTATCGGGGCGACCGCTGGGCCAAATCTTGAGGCCACCCACTGACAACGGGAACAGGCAGGACCAGCAGACATCGGTTATCGGGTTCACGAATTTGCCGTGGCACGTTGGTCCCGCCGCCTGCGCGCTTGGCGCGAGTACGAAAGCGGCGATCGCGACGAGAAAAAGGCGCAGGGCCGATCGAGCGGAACGCATCATAGCTCCTCTCCGACTGCATCGAGAAACGCTGTGTCCGCGCGATGCTTGCGCACCAGGTAAAGCGCCGTCGTTGCAAGGACGGCGACCAACAGCACCGCGATCGCAACGGAGGCCATTCGGCCGAACCAGCCTTGCAAGGGATGCAGACCCAAAATGCTGGCACCGAGCGACAGGCAAAGCGCCTGCCAGATCAGGCGAAGGCGCCGGAGCGCACGGGTTTCTGGCGCCGCCATCGGGGTGCGGAGCATGTCCAGCCAAAGCGGCATCAGCCCGGCCCTCCGGTCTTCAGGACGACCTCGGAGACGCGCATCACCTTGCCCGCCTGAGACACAACCGCCGGCGTGTGTTCGATGCCGAACCGAGATGTAAGCTTTCCGGCCTGATCGAAGTAGAAGCGCCGCTTTTTCGCGGTCATCTGTTCGACGGGCGAGCCTCTGACGAGGATGATCTTGGCCTTGAGATCGGTATAGCGCGCTGTCGCCCAGGCCATTTGCTCAGGATCGTCGCCGTCGATGAAGACGAGGTCCTGCCGGATCGCGACGAAGTCGAGCGGGTTGATCCGCTGACCGGCTGTCGCAATCAGGTTGCCCTTCTGGTCACGGATATCGCGCTCCATCGTGACCGACGGATCGAAATCCCATGTGCGAGCGGCTCGCGCTGGCGTGATCCCGGCAACCGGATCAGGCCGGCGAACCTTCGCCTCCACACGCTTGGCGAACATCTCATTCGTGCGCGCGAGCTCGCCGCTGGCCTCGGCTCGGCGCAGACGGCTCTCAATCGTCGCAAGGAGATCCGGCTCAATCACCGGGAATGTTTGCGCGGCCTGACCGTAGTCCTTCGCCTCCGAACGCATGGGGCCCAGGACAAGCGCCGAACCGAGCGCCGTGACCGCGCAAACGCAGCCCGTGACAAGCATCCTCATAGGATTGGCTCCCCTGTCCCAATGATCTGGCGCCCACAGACGAAGCCGATTTCGGCGTAGCGACTATCGAAGCCGTCCTTGTGGGGCGTGGCCGCAAAATAGCAGCCGTCCGGCACCCGGCCGGTGAGGCCCGGGGTCAACGGCTCGCCGAGGCGTGTGAGCGGCTTCATATCCGCGACAGGGCGGCCGTTCACCGCGACCGTGCGGCCCACATGGCTGATGATGTCCCGAGGCATGCCATAGACGATCTTGCCGAACATCCGCGGTTTCGCGCCGAAATGGCGACGCAGCAGAGCGCCCGCAGGTGGATCGAAGAAGACATAGCTCCCGCGCGTCGGGAGCTTGTGGCGCTCGATGAAAAACGCCCAATTCGGCAGCGAGTCCGTCGTGTTGATCAGGATGATGTGGCGGTCCTGCCATGCGCTGATTGCGCTGAACCCCAGCGTCCCAACGACAGCAAGCGCCAACGTCCCCCAGAGGCGTTTGCGCGGCCGCCAGGGCTGCGCCGCGACCTTATTGGCCACCGTTGCCATCAGGGCCTCCGAAGGTGGAAACAGACGCTCCAGGCACTTGCGCTGGCGCCGGCTGCACAGTCCCCACCTGTCCTGCCGGTGCGGGCCCGTAACCGCCGGCCACGCCAGCCATGGGATCGATGGTGGCGCCCTGCATTAGCTGCGGCGCGGCACGCGAGGCGGCCAAGGCGGATTGGGCGGCCGAAAGCTCCTGCAATCGCTGCAATTCGTCAACCGAAAGGCGCTTGGGTTCTGGTACACCAGAGGCGAACACGGCCTTCTTGAGGCTGTCCGTAATGTCCGGCACGTTCTTGGTAAGAACGGCCTCGCCGACGAGGACGATCTGGCCGCCTTGGCTCCGGCGCTGCAATTCCTTGTCGAGCGACGACATGAACGCCTGCATCTCGGCTCGCACGCGTTCCGGGGGCGAACCAGAAAAGCGCTGTGCCTCAACATAATCGCCGACCAAAGCCGACAGCCGCGCCGAGACGATATTGTCCTGTTTCGACTGGGTCAGCGACCGGGTTACCCACATACCCCAGACGATCGCCGCGATCAGCAGCAGCAGGATCAGCGTCTGGATGCGCGTGAGGCCCCCAAATCCGACCCTGCGCTTCGCCGCTCGGGTCTCTGGCGCGGAAGGGGGAATCGGTAGGTCGAGTTGGGGTTGTTCAGCCATGACGGTGGGCTCCCTGCTCTGCGCGCGGAGGCAGGATGCGGTTTGCGCGAAGAACTACGACAGCGGTGGAAAGGATCATGTGCGCGACTGCGAACATGTTGAGGAAGGCACCGGCTCGCGCCGGATCGGCGGCGACGTAACGGGTCGTGAAATTGTTCAGCTGATGGACGAAGCCATCAAACGAGAAGCCGCCGATCGCGAGGAAAAAGAGAAAGAACAGGCCCCAGGTGATCAGGAAGGTCGACGCGACAAAACCAAGTCCGTGGAGCGCGAAGTACAGCACGTTCTGCCATTCGCGCCGCGTGAGCCTGGCACGGTGGCGATTGGTCCCTTGAGCTGAATGCATCGCCATTTCTGCTACTCCGCGGCAATCGCGACCTCATCTGACGGGACGAGGTTGCTGACCCACTTTTCGGGATTGTTGGGAAAGGCGATGCGCTCGATCGCTTCGTCCATGCTGAGCCCTTCAGCGATCAGGGCGTCGATCGCCGCGAAGGTCTTCGGGCTCGAGGAGAACAGCGCCGCCGAATAGGGATCGAGAACCAGGCGGCCGACCGCCAGCGTGTCGGGCCCTTTGATCATGATGTCCGAATATTCGAAGCCATTGCGTTTCAGGGACCGCAGTAGCGCATCGGTATAGTCGTCCATCTCGAAGCGATCGTGCTTCTTGAAATCCGCGATCGTCTCCGGCTTTTGCTGGAGAATCACGAACCAGTCCGAATTCTCGAGTGCCGCGACCGAGCCCGCCGACTTGTAATAATCGTTCAATGACTGGGTCGCCGTGACCAGCGACGCGCCGTACTTCCGACAGGTACGCGCGTAGGTCTCGATGAAGTCCGCCATCGCCCCGCCGCGCAGCATTTGCCACGCCTCGTCGAGCAGGAGCGCCTTGGGGATCGAGCGGTCGAGCTTGCGCATCATCTGCTGCGACATGAACATGATCGCCGTCAGCACGACGCTGCGCAGCTCCTCACGGGCCGACAAGTCGGAGAGCTCGAAGACGGTGAGCTGGGCCGACAGCTCGAACGAGACCTCGCCCTGAAAGAAGCGGCCGTAGGTGCCACCGGACGAGAAGGGTCGCATGGCGATCGCGAGGTTGGCGGCCAGCCCGTTTCCGGTCGCCTCAAGCGCCTCGATGACAAGATCGATCGAACCACGGCTGCCGTGGGCCTCCCAGACCTGGTTGACAGCGCCGTCGATCAGTCCGCGCTCCGTATCGTCGAGCAGATTTATGTGCCGCGACATCTGATTGATGATGGCCTTCAGCATCGCCATGCAGTCGAGGAGATAGTCCTCATCCTCGGCGGCCTGGGCCTCGTCGATCATCGAGAAGGGGTTGAGGCAGAAGCCCGAGCTCATCGTGAATTCGACAAAAGCGCCGCCCTGGAGCTTGGCCGAATGCTCGAACGAGCGGCCGTCATCGATCACGACCACGCGGGCCCCGGCACCGCAGAGCGATCCGCACAGCTCCTGCAATGCGACCGACTTGCCCGAGCCCGATTTGCCGAAGACAGCGACATTATGATTGCCGGCGGCATTCTCGAACGGGCTCCAGAAGAAGGGCTGTCCCCGCCGGCCGATCAGCAGGAGATGCGGTATGCTCCCGCCGAGATATTCGCCCTGCAACGGAGCGAGGTTCGCCGCCGTCGTCGTAAGCAAGGTGCGCATCCGCTTCATGCGCTCGAGATCCTTCGACAGGCCATTGGCCATCGTCATGGGCATCGCGCACAGGAGACCCATGACCTGCAGGTAGCGGTCGTCGAGAAGATCCCAGCCCGCCGCCCGATAGACCGACTTCAGCACGCGCTCGTTGCTGTCGCCCTGCCCCTTCGGCGAAAAGGACGTGACGCTGAAGAACACCCGCACGAGCTTGCGGCCCTGTCGGATCTCTTCATTGACATGCCGCCATTCCTGCGACTGCTCGCGCAGCTGCGGCAGGAACCGAGACGATTTGGAATCGGCCAGGCTGGTCGTGCGCATGAACTTGTAGCTGGCTTTGTTGGTCGAAGCCTGCGGGTCGGGAAATTCGATGCAAAGGTTGGTCGACACGGGGCACGGCATGCGCAACTTGTCCGTGAAGATGTCGCCGATCAGCCGCGTGACGTCCCACGGCGCCCAGCGTGTGGGCAGGTTACGCACCGAGAAGGAGCGCACGTCGAACACGTCGGGGTAGACCTCCCCAATCTCCGGGGCACCGTTCAGCGTCTTGCCGGTCGGACGAAACCGTTCGGTCCGCAGCAGCATGCGATCGGGCTCGATATGCAGTTCGATATCCCTGCGGATCGCCTGGTCGGCGATCGGGTCCAGCGGGTTGTAGCTGATCGCATCGTCACCGGCGGCAGTAGTCGGCGACGTGATGTCGTCGATCCAACCGATCAAGGAGACGGGGTCCATTTTGCGCGCGGATACGTTGACCGACTGGAGCGCGGAAATCAGGCCATCCATCAGCGAAACGATCTGCTCGATCGTGATCGAGGAGGAATCCGGGGTGGAATAGGAGATGGCGACGCGGTGATGGCGCAGGCAGAAGGGCGCATCGGCTGACAGGGATTCCCAGACGCCGTCGGTCAGGAAGTCGACCCGGTGCTTGGCCATCCGCTCGTAGACGCCCCTCGCCGAGTAGCGCGGCAGATACCACTTCGAGAGCTGCTCACCGATGCGCGGCGACATCCATTGATGGATCTGAAGGCAACCAGGCGCCGGAATGCCCTCGGACAGGAACTGCGCCAGGATTTCGCCTGTGCGCTCGTCAGCACCCACCAACGGCGCGGCCTCAATGACGAACCCGCGCGACGCGCTGTTGTAGAAGATCCCCGTCTTCGGGTCATAGCTGCGGTAGGGAAGCCAGTGCGCCAGCATCGGAATGGCGAAATCCGGCCGCTGGGCGTCAGGCCGCTTGCTGTCGCCAAAGATGCCAGACAGCAGCTCGTCGAGGAAACCGCGCGCCATGTCAGTTTTCCTCCGGAACTGCGGCCGGGAAGCTCGCCGCCCGCACCGTCGACTGCGCTTTGCCGTCCTGTGCTGGAACCGTGCCCGTGAGAGCCGCCGCCTTCGCGTCGCTTTCCGCCTGGGCCGCGCGCGACCTAAATTCCGGTGACGCCTTCACTCGCGCGGCCGCGTCGGCGCCGACGGCGGTCCTCGGCAAGCTGATCGGCGCTGCTGCCGGCTCAGACTGTGCCGTGGGTGTTGGCCTCGTCGCCGGTGCCTTGGCATCTGTGGCCGGCGCCACCGGCGCCGCTCCGTCAACGCTACGGGTTTCCGCACGTCGCTTGGAGGCCTCGGCAGCCGGTTGCGCCGGATTGTGACCCGTCCTGGGGGCTAGGCGGGCCGCAACATCGTCCTGGATTGCCTTGACCGGGTCGGATAAGCGGGCACGAGCCGCCGCCACAACCGCGGGATCGGGAAGATCGGGATCAACGCCGCCGGCCGCACGGTCGTCCAATTCGGCGCGATCGACGGCATCGGCCAGCGAGTTAGGCGGCGCGACCAGCGCCATCGCATTGCGATCAGGAATTGCGCTGGCGTTGGCCAGGAGCTGCTGCTGCCATTCGCCGCTTTGGACGACGGCGTGAACAGCCGTCACTTCATGAAGACGTCCGCGCTCATCGATATAGGGCTGGAACACGATGCGCAGGACACGCTCTTGTGTCCGCCGGGCATCGATCTGCGACGCCGATGCCCCCTGCCCCATCGAGGCAATGCGGGACGATCTGGGCGCCGTGCTGCGGACCCTGCTGTCGCGTGCGGGCGACGGCTCACTGATTGCGCCCTCGCCGGCGATCATCGCCAGTGCGCGATCGTCGATCGAGGAGGACGGCGCGCAAATGCCGTCCGGCGCCGTGCAGGAGAAACTTCCCTTCACGTTGCTGCCGAAGGTCGCACAGCCGGAGAGCGCCGCCAGCGCCGCCAGCGCGCATGAGCCCCGCAACAGCAGGGTGCTACGGAATGCCCCCTTCATGATTGGGCCCCCCGCAGCCAGGCCTCGAGAAACTCCTTGGGTCGATAGCCTTCGAGAACAGCGCCATCCCCGCGCACGATGATCGGCGTCGCATTGAGCCCGTGTTCGCGGGCAAATCGCTCATTCGCGTCAAGGCCCTTGGTGTCGCAGGACGCGGGTGCCTTGAAGGGTTCGCCGGCATAGGCGGCATGGAGCGCCTGCTCCTGGTTCTTCGAGCAATAGACACGATCGGCGATGTCCCGGCTTCCGAGCACCGAGATCGGTCGCTCGACGACCTTCACATCCATGCCGCGCAGCACGTTCGTGAGCGCCCTGCAGTAGCCGCAGCGGAAGTCCGTGAAGATGGTGACGCTCTGCTTTGCAGCCCGATTGCCCCAGACGATGGCGCCCTCGGTTGGAAGGCCCGACAAGTCGAGCGCGGCCGGGCGTACTGGCACGCTCGTCTTGCCGATACCGCGCGCGGGCGCGGTGACATCACCCTGGTCGCCGTCATCGGTCGCTGCGGCGTTCGCCTTGGCGGCGCCACCTACCAGCATGTCGGGGTTGATTTCGAGCAGCCGCGCCGCTGTCAGATCCTGGCGCGTCTCCATATCGTAGACCCGGCCGATGATCAGATACCGGGCGCCGCGATTGACGTAGAAGAGGTTCGCCCCGGATGTGACCTCGCACAATCCCTCGATCTTCTCGCAGTCGAGCTTGGTCAGCGGCGTTTTGGGAAGCCGCGTCTTGAGGAGGAGGCTGACCTTGGTCTCGTCCTTGCCAGCGACGTCGGCCGCAAGGGCAATGCCCGCAACGCTGAGCGCGGCAGCGGCCGCCACGATCGGCGCGGGACGAGCGAACGCACGCAGCTTTCGCAGACGATCAATTGCGGACATAGACACCCTCCAGGAAGACGATTTCGACGTCGATGCCGGTCGGCATCTCGATCACGGGTTGGTATTGCTCGGCCCGCTCGATCAGATATTTCGAGACGTCCTTGCCCGATTCCGCGGCGCCGCCACCGAGCGCACGCAAGCCGACGCTGCCGAAGTTTGGGGTTCGGTTGGTGCCCCCCTCCCCGTCGGTGCTGATGCTTGCGAGCGGCTGATTGAACGCTGTGTTGAGAGCATTGCCGCCACCGCTCACCAGCCCGGCCAGGAAGGCCTGCATGGCGAGTGATCCTTCGCGGCTGACCACACGGCCGCGCACGCCGGTCTTGCCGCCGAACGCGATGAATCCCTTGACCTCGGACACGGCGTAGCGGCCGCCCGGCTGAGGGCAGGTCATCTTCTGGAGTTTGACGTAGACCTTCTCGCTGGAGAGATCGCCGCGCGCGGCTCCGTTGATGAGGCAACCTTCGATCTTGGTCGTGAGAAGCCGGCCGTTCTGATAGACGGAGCGCGCCGGACCAGTGACGCGCAACACCACCGGCAGAGGATCGGTCTGACTGTTCACCCCTGCACTGGCGTCGACGCCGACGATGACCTTGGCGCTCGCGAAGCTGTTCGGCGGCAGATAATTGATGCTGTCGCTGAAGGTAGTCGTTCCCTTGGCGACCCGCGTCGCATTGCCCGCGTCGGCGGTCTGAAAGCTGACCAGCTTGACCTCGGCAGCACCACCCATCGGCATCGGACGGCCGCCGGCGGCCCCATTCTGCCCGTCCGGCCGCTGATAGGCCTGCGTCCCGTTCGGTCCGTACATCGCGCCCGGCCCTGTGGAGGGCGCCGGCGCGGGCGTGGCACGGGCGGAGGCCACTTGCCGCCGAAGCGCTTCGTTCTCTTGCTGATAGGCGGAGAGGACGCGCGATCCGTCCGCGCGCATGGCCTGGTTTTCGCCCTTCAGGAGTTCGACCTGCTGCGAGAGCTGGTCGAGCCGCTGCTGCTGACCGTTGACGGATTTCAGCTGGTTCTCAACCGATTGCATCTGGTTTTCGGAGAGGGCCATCCACTCCTGCTGGTTGAGGTTCTTGTTGACCATGTCCTTGGTCGACACCTCGACCTTCGCCGTCCCAGCATCGTCGCCGTCGTGGGCCTTTTGATCGCCACCGAAAATCCAGAAGGACGATGCGACCAGGCCTACGCCGGCGACCCCTGCGAGCAACATCCGCTGCTTCTTCCTCACGCTTTCGTTCGCGGACAGGTCGGTCGAGATCGGTGAGACGCCTTCGCCGTCGCCGCCGTCGAGCGGTTCCCGCTTGCGCTTCAGGAAGTCATTCCAGGCCATGTCACTGCCTCCCGGTTTGTGAGACGAGGTAGGCCGTCGTGACCTTCCCAGGATCGAGCTTCGGCTCGGCGATGGACACCGCGAGCGCACTGTTCGGCGCGACCGTCGTTTCGGTCAGGGTGATGGCTTCGGTGCCGCGATTCTCGATGCGCAGGACGCGGCCAGTCAGCTCCGATCCGCGGTATTCCGCGATCATCTGGACTTTGAGAATACCGACATAGACGGGCCGCAAGGTGCGCTGGCGCATCTCGTAGCCATCGGCGACGCTGTTCGAATACATGGCCTGGACCAGCTCGACCGCCGCTTCCTGCGGGCTTGGGACAGCCGCCAGTTGAGGCGCGCCGTTCTCGTCCGCCTTGGCCTTTGCGATCGCCGGATTGGAAATGAAGAGCTGGACGGCCTGTTCGCCAGCGATCCGGCAGACGATCTTGTAGACGTACCCCCGCTTGCTCGTCGCGAAGAAGGACAGCGCGGGGCGCGCAAAGCCCTCGGGGACCGACAGATAGATGTCCCCGCGCACCGGCTCGTTGACGACGGAAAAATCGTCCTGCGGGTTGCCGGTCGAGATCTTCGATACCGAGGCGAATTCGTCCTCGACGAGGCTGATCCTCGTCAGGTCCTTTGCCGAGGCGGCGCAATCCACCTGACTGCCATCAGCCGCCATCACGGTCTGGTCCGCCCACGCCGGGGATACGACGAGCACGAAGCTCACCGCCACCAGCGCGACACCGATCAGCCGGCTCAAAAGGCAGTAGTAGCGCGACAGGAAGACCGCGCCGGTTGCGGCGCTGCCGATGACGTAGACCGACATCACTGATCCTTTTCCTTGCCGGTCGTCACCATTCCAAAGCCCACAAGCTTCAGGGACAATCCGGAATATTGCCAATCGAAGCGGAAGGAGCGACGCTCGCTGGAGACGACCTTGTTGCCCACGATGGTGTGCAGGTCGCCAGTGACGGTCGACTGCAGATTCTTGGTGTCCAGCTCCATCGTCTGGATGGTGAAGAACTGCGCGATCGAGGAGCCGCGCTGCTCATTCACGATCTTCATGAGGTCGGCGCGGATCTTTCCCTGTGCGCTCGGCGCGGTGATCTCGAGCACCGACTTCATCCAATATTCGAGGTTCGCCGGGCTGCGGTCGAGCGTCAGCACCGCGGTATCGCGGGTGACCAGCTCCAGATACTGCCGCGAAACACCTGAGGAGTTCACGACCAGCGGCGATCCGAGGATCGGCTGAAGGACCACTTCGCGATCGCGGGTGACGGTGATGAGCCCGAGAATGGCGCACAGGGCGCCGAGGACGCAGGCGACGATCACCAGCAGGTTGCGCTGCTTCAGTACTCGCTGGCTCTGCGCGTGGGTGTAGGAGATTTCCATCTCAGCCCGCCATCAGCCGAAGATAGGAGGGCGGTGTGGCCTTCATGCCGGTAAAGCCGGCCGGAAGATGCCAGTAGGCCATGTGCAGCAGCCAGGAGATCGCCCGTCCTGCCTTAGCCTTCTTCAGCCCCCACCAGCCCGCGCCCGCAAGCAACATGCCAATGAGGATATGCTGAGACAGGATGCCCCAGACGAATGGGAGAACCATCGCCAGGAACTCATCTAGGGTCCACAGCCCGATTAGCTCAGGATCGTCCAGATGAGACGGAATGACGTACTTGTCCGCGGCCATATCACCACCCTCCCCGCAGGCCGACCGGATCTGCTATTCCGATCGACCCTTGGACTGTTCAGATTGTTGCCGTGACGGTGGAGGTGACGATCGGAATGCCCGTGCCCGCGCCGACACCGACGCCCACGGGAATCGCGATCTGGCCCATAGAGAAGCGGCCCGACGCGAGCGCAACGATGCCGCCGGCCAGCGAGAGGACAGTGATGATCTTGCCGCCCGAGCCTTCGAGGAAGTCAGTGAACTTCGTCAGGGCCGTATCGAACGTGGTGTCGGCGCCGGCGAATGCTGGGCCGGCAAAGAGCAGAAGCGCGAATACGAGTGCGACGAGAGCGAAGATCGCCAGCTCCGCACGGCCGCTGTACTTGATGACAGACTGCATGAGAGTTTTCCTTCAATCGGAACGCGACTGATCCGCGCCCAATCGAAGGGTGGTCTCGTCAAGTGACGGGTCGCAATGCAGTTCCCGACGGCGCCAGGATCGAGTCGAACATAATTTGACTTTGATCGGGTCGTGCCCCGGAAGCCGGGGCGGCCTGCCCCAGATCGCGGGGCGGGCCGCCCTGAATATGGGGGCAGGCTGCCCTTTTTCCCGGGGCACAGTACTTTTCGATTCGGCACTCGCCCCGATAATTGCGATTAACGATTATGCAGGTTAGATTCGCTAACCGGAGTCGCAAGAAGGCCGTCAGCCAGACTTGATAGAGTTTACGATATGGACCGGCGGCTACGCGGATAACGCATTGCCTGGAGCAGGTGCGATGGCAGGAGATCAATGCATCCTGGCGCTCGACATCTCGGAGCATCTTTTCCATCTGACGACGGAGAGCCTGCGTCTGCGCGCGAACGAAACGAAGCGCTACCAGACGCTCGAAGACCTGCTGTCGGATAGGGTGGGCATGACGTGCGTGCTGGAAGACCACCCGCCCGAGACGATACGCGAACATCTGTCGGCGATCCCGACAACCGGCGATATCCGCATCGATCTGACAATTACCAAATCGAGTGCCGATAGCCTCGATGCAGTGAAACAGCTTATTGCCGATCGCTTAGGGTCCGATATCACCCTTGGCGATACGCTTTCGGTTATGCTGTTTCATTATGTCGTGGGCCAAAAAGCGGCGCGTGTTCTTCAACGGATTGGTCTTGAGTGCTCGCATGACGGGCCTGGAATAGCAGCGGCCAGCAAAGATGCGCCCGCAGATAACATAGTTCCGCTCAGATAGTTACACCCCAGTTTTGCTGCAAATGCACAAAGATACTGTGGCTTGCCAAGTTGCCGCCACTGTGTTTCGTTTTCAGCGTTGCGTGCAAAAGGGGGCTGTGATTTGTCATCCCTTGCCCAGTTCGAGGCGTCAGACGATGGCTGCAGTCCAGTCAGCGTCGAGCAGCGGGATTTCGTTCCGCTGATCCTCGAAGCCATGTCCGAGCAAAACATCGGACAACGCAAACTCGCACTCAAGACCGGCATCAGCAAAACCCGCTTGGGGCTCCTGCTCCACAGCGATCCCGGCAAACGGGCGGCGATGTTTCTAGGCGAGTTTCAGCAGATTCTAGGGGCTCTCGACATCAACGTCGTTCAGGCCATGATTGCCGTAGAGACATACCGCGATCCGAAGCTGTTCCTCGACGAGCGATTCCAGACCTCGATCGCAATGCTAACCGAACTGTTCAAAGGGCTCCCGTCGATGCTCGTGGCTGCGCTCGATGAAATCGAAGGAATGGACGGCACCGAAGTCCGCAAAGAGTGGGCCGGTCCGCTGAGACAGGCCGTGATTGAGAAGTTGGTTAGAGAGGTCGGCGCCGTCATGGCGCGAAGAACTCATCTCGCGCAGATATCGACCTTGAGTCTGCTATTATGGTTTTCGACATTGGCCACAAACCTGTTCGAGCCGCTCCTGATCTAATATGAAGTAACTGTTACCGCGCTGCCGATCAGCGGCGACCGCGTTGCAGGCGCCACCGTCGTTCCTTGCACTGTTAAGCGCGGCGGAAGCCCGGCCAAGCGTCGCCAGTTTAGCAAGACATTTTCGACATAAGCCTGTGTTTCCACGATCCGTGGCAGCATCCCATCCCTAATGCGTCCAGGCCCAGCATTATAGGCCGCGAGCGCCAGATGGACTTGTCCGAACCGATCGAGCTGCTGGCGCAGATAGCGGGCGCCACCTCGTAAATTCTGCTCGACGTCATAGCGATCTACACCGAGCCTGGCAGCCGTGCCGGGCATGAGCTGCGTAAGGCCGAACGCGTTCTTTGCGGAGTAAATTCCGGCATCGTACGCGCTCTCCCGAATGATCATTGCATCGAATAGCCCAACCGGAATCCCGTACTCGCACGCGATGCTGCTCATCATTCCATAATAGCCGAATCGTCTGGATTCGGCGCGCGCATCCAGAAAGCCCGTGGGCCGATAGCCGCCTGGAGAACAGCCGGGCGCGAAGCTCGTTGGCACGCTCGAAAACGGCACCCCTTCTCGCATCCAACCCGGGATGGCGATGGATGGCGGCGAGGAAACCGCCGTGTTCATGGATGCAGGGTCAACAGACGCCAATCCGACGTGAGCGAATGGATCGGCGTCGCCACTGTCAGCCTGGCCGGTAGCGGCGAAGCTGTTCGCCATCTCAAAGGCAACCCAGCGTCGACTCAAGTCATGGGTCCGAAACCCGGCAGGGATCGGTTCCAGGGCGGGCGTTCCACCATTATCCTCGCCCTCGAGGGCGGTCGCGGCAGGAGGTTGATCGCGTGGTAGCGTGCCCGCTGCTGACCCCGCCCCCATCACGATGACCTGCACCGTCCTTGGGGTCTTGGTTCGTTGGCTGGCACCCGCCTCCGAAGCACAAAGCCCGACGCACAGGGTCACGCACGTCAACAAAATCGATCTCATATGCGAACTCCCACGCGACATCAGCGATAGTGGAGGTCAAGGCGAATGTTGTTGTCAATCCCACGAGCCTCAGGAAGCATCGCTGAAAATCAGTTCAGACAGGTTTGTTCATGTGGTTGATCGATCGCCATAGTGACGGGCTGGGCGGCGCCCGCATCCCGCTCCCCCTCCCACTTCGGGCGGCACTGATACTGTGGTACTCCGGCGTGGGCTCCCGTCCCGACGAGGACGCTGGCATCACCTTGGTGCAACAAGCGCGCATTGGCGCGAAGTGGATCGCCTGCGACTGCCTTGGCACGGATCGCCCACCTCCGATTCTGACCCCGGCGTTTCTGTCCGAAGCCGAAACCTATTATCTGCGCCGGCTCACCAGCACGAAGCGGCCCGAGCATCACGTGGATTGTCCGTTCTTTCGGGATCAGGTCACGAACCGCCTAACCGAGACCCGCGGCGCCCAGACGCCTGCAGACCCTCCCATCGGCTATTTCGAGGTTCTGCGTCCTGCGCCAGAGAAGCTGGCTCAACGCCCCGACAATGACGCAAGCGACGATCGCACGCGAAACGCTTCCGTACCGCGCCTGGCTCGCCTGCTCTGGCGCCTGCTGAGCAACGCCGGTCGCAACATAGCCATTCCCTATCATGAGGAGCTGCCCGAGCGGACGATCGCAGAGGAGTTCAAAACGCTCGCCAGCGCTGCCGCTAAGATCGAGGTTGCGCCGGGCATCGAGCTCGGTCGTGTGCTCTGGACCCACGGGGACGCGCTTCACAGCAGGCGCGCCTATGCCGGCATTCGAGAGCTCGCGCGCCGCTGGCCCCGAGGCCATGCCCCACAAGGCTTTCTCACAGTCTTTGCGAAGGAGTTCAAAGGTTCGACGATCTTCCCGGCGGGATCAGAGCCCATAACGGTTGCAAATCGTGTCCAGTCGCCATCGGTACGGGCGAACCCGATCAAGGGACCATATCTGGTGATCATCGTGATGGGCGAATATCCCGAAGCACACGGCTATGCGCCGCTGCGAGCCTATGCGCAGCCGATCTATTCGGGCACTCGCTTCATGCCGGTCGAGAGCGATTTTGAACGGAGCGTGCTCCGGGCGATCCTTGACTCCAGACACGAATTCGCACGCCACGGCGTGGACATCGCGTTCGAGAAACCGGTCTTCGACAGGCTGACGCCGCTCGGTCCATGTCGGCCGGATTTCCTGATAGAAGCGCGCTCGCGATCGACCGGGGAGATCCGGCAACTGATCGTCGAAGCGATGGGTGGGGCGAGCGCCGACTATCTGGCTCAGAAAGCGGCAGGACACCAAAATCTGGCGCAGATCGCACCTGTGCTTATCATTGGGCCCGGCGACGTCGCCGATGGGAGGGTCAGCCGGCTTCTGTCCGAGGCATTGATTTATGCGTGAACTGTGCCCGGAGGTTCTTCAGCTCCACGAGAGGGTCGCTGCGAACGAACAGACGATTCCCAGGGTGACCGGGGTCGAGAGCAGGTAAAGCTTTTGCCATCGCCACCAGGTCCTGGGGACAAAAAGGATCGCGCTACGGAAGCTCTTGAAATTTCCCCATGCTTCCTCGCGATACAGCTCGACAAAGATGGCCGCAATCGAGAGAACCACTGCAAACGCGCAGCACAGGCCTGCCGCGGCGTAAATCGCGATCCAGTTCTGTATTTCCAAGGCCGACAGATGTGCCACCAGCTTCACCGGTCCTTCTATTTCGCGAGGCTAGGAAAGATCTCCAGACCAAGATCGTTTCCTGAGCATAACTGCCTGAGTCGTCCGTCGGAATAGTGCCTTGACGGTTAATACCACCTCAACGAACCACCCTGCGCTGCAACATAGCACCATAACGGACACGATTGTCAGGGAACCGGATTATTCAACTCCCTACCAAGATAGGCTCAGCCCGATTGCGCTCGCGGCTGCAGAGCCGGTCAATGAGTTTTGAGTGGGTGCGTTGCTATGCGAGTTTCGGTCCTTGTCATCCTGCACCGTGGCAAAGACCATATCACGATACACGAGGACGACGTTCGCGCCTGGTCCGAGCTTCTGCACTTCGTCGACAGCAGGTGGAACAAACATCTCGAGACGGCGGACACGCCGCGGCCGGCCTTGGAGGATGACCGGGTTAAAGTCTTCTTCGCGGCGCCTGGCGCTTCATACATCCTGGGCAACGCGGATGTCTCCGCGCTCGAGGCGCATGTCAGCGCTGCGCTTAACGGCTAGACCAACGCCTTTCGCTCACGTCACAGACGGATCGATTGACAGCCTCCCGGTTGCGCTGCTCGCACAAACACGAATAGCTTAGGTCTCTCAGAGGGTAGCTCCATGTTCGAATGCCTCATCTTGGGCGACAGCATTGGCCTCGGCATCGCGAGAGAGATCAACGCCCGATGCGCACGTCAATGCGACGTGACAGCAGTGGAACGCGCGACAACCGACCAGATATTGGCTTGGCGGAAACCGCGCAAAATCTATGGAGCCTGCATATTTGCAATCGGCTCGAACGATGAAATCGGTGCGGGATTGGCAGCCAAGCTCAGCAAGCTGCGCCAGAGTATCACCACCCGGCGGGTCATTTGGCTCCTCCCCTATTCAAGGGAGCGCGCATATCTCGTCAATTCAGTTGCTGTCAGTTTCGGTGACGAAACGCTGGATCTCATGCGCTTTCGCTCGAAGGACCATATTCATCCGATCAGCTACGGCGATGTCTCAAAAGTGCTCCTCGCGCGACCGTGATGGGCCATTACCCCTATTGCTGATCATTGGCGTGGGCCAACCACGGATCAGCACTGCTGATCGTCGTCGAGCGAAGTGCTTCGATCGGATTCAGATAGCTCCAATTTCCATCGTTCAAGATGATCGAGCGCAGGTCGCAGGCCTTGGGCAAGTGGCCCGAGTTTATAAATTTGGTGGGCATTTGGCGGAGGTAGGTGGTTACGCGTTATCAGACGAGCCGTCTCCAGCTCTCTTAGACGGGCCGTTAGAACATTGGCGCTCACCTTCGGTATCGCCCGCCGAAGACAAGTGAAGCGCATTTGCCCCTTATTCAGAGCCATGAGGATCTGAAGAACCCAACGTCCGGTCAGATGAAGGAAAATCTCATCTGCCTCAGCTTGCCGCAACGGGACATCGCCGAGCAGATTCTCTTCGACACACATAGTAGGCACTCACGTAACTCCTGGAGGACGATTGCGCGCCAATCGCCTTCCGGTAGATGAAAGACATCTCAGGACACCTCGTGGTGGCCACGCGGTCGCATTGATCTCTGGCGGCTTTCTCCAAAAGCGAGGACATCCACGGCATCGCGCGTCACCGTCGAACAGGTCAGATCAATTCTTCGAGCAACAACAGCGCGAGAAAACCGACGAAGAACATCGCGCTGATGAGCGGGCTGTCCGGCTTCTCGTGCGCCTCGACGAGCAGTTCCTCGGTGACCAGATAGAGCAGCGCGATCAGCCCGAAGCTCAGAAAACCGGCGACGATGGCAGGTGGAAACCCGGCGACGGGCAGCGCGACCAGCGTTCCCAGCGGCATCAGAAGGGCGAGCCCGGTCGTAATCGCGACGATGCGCAGCTTGGACGTGACCGTTTCGCCCAACTCTTCGGTCACGGTGACCCCGAGGAACAGGACTTCGAGCGTCAGGGCGATGGTCAGCAGCAGCCCCGCTTTCGCGCCCGCGATAAAGGCAAGCCCCAGCACCAGGCCGTCGATGAGCAAATCCGTGCCGATGGCCCCAATCAGGGCAAGCGGGCCACGGATACGTTCTTCCAGCGATTTGAGCCCTAGCATGACAACAACGCCGGCCGCGCCGCCCACCAGCGTCGCTAACGGCGCTCTGCCATGCATTACGTCGGGGAGAATTTCAGTGGCAGCCGCAGCGAAGACGACGCCGGCGGCAAGGTGCTGGATTGCACTGGTGAGCTTCGGCCCGGGTCGCCGCCATACGGCGATTATCGCTCCGAACAGCACTGCAAGGACAGGAATGATCGTATAGGCGAGCGCAATCATGCGTTGGACTCCCCGTTGTCCCGATAACCAAGCAATCGCAGCGCGTTGAACACGACGAGCAGGGTCGAGCCTTCATGCACCGCGACCGCTGGGCCAATGCCAAGCCCCAGAATGGTCGCCGGAACAAGTAGGGCAACCACGCCGAGGCTCACGAATACATTCTGCCGGATGACCGATCGCGTGTGGCGGCTAAGGTCGACCGCGAACGGGAGATGGGAGAGGTCGTCGGCCATCAATGCGACATCTGCCGTCTCCAGCGCAACGTCGGAGCCGGCCGCACCCATGGCGATGCCGACTGTCGCGCTGGCCATGGCTGGTGCGTCATTCACGCCGTCCCCGACCATGGCCACCTTGGTATTGGCACGCAACTTCTTGATCGCCTCAACCTTGTCCTCGGGCATGAGGTCGCCCCAGGCTTCATCGATGCCGACCTGGGCCGCCACCGCCTCCGCCACCCGTTGATGATCGCCGGAAATCATGATCATCCGCTCGATGCCGATCCGGCGTAGCCGGGCAAGCGTGTCCTTCGCCCCCTGGCGCGGCGCGTCCATCAGCCCGATGGCACCGAGATCCTGCTGATCGCGCCTGACGACCATGCTGGTCTGGCCCGCCGCCCTCAGCGTTTTGATTGCCTCCATCATCTCCTGCGACAGCGGCGCGACGCCGTCGGCGCCGAACATCTCGGCCTTGCCGATGAGAATTTCGTCCTCACCGACAAGGGCCGAGACGCCGCGACCCGTCAGGCTCTTCAGGCTTTCCGCCTGCGGGATGGATTGGTCTCCGACATGATCGCGGCCGTCGCGCGCGATTGCCTGCGCCAGAGGATGGTCGCTCAGGCTCTCGACCGCGACGGCGATCGCCATCAATTCTTCCTTCGCTACGCCGGCAGCGGGGATGACCTGCTGAATACGCGGTTCGCCAATGGTGAGCGTGCCGGTCTTGTCGAAAGCGATCGCGTTCAGTGATCCAAGCAATTCCAGCGGTGCTCCGCCCTTTACAAGGACGCCGCCGCGCGCAGCGCGAGCCACCCCGGAGAGGACCGCACTGGGGGTAGCGATGGCGAGCGCACACGGGCTCGCTGCGACCAGCACCGCCATCGCGCGATAGAAGCTGTCGCGGAATGGCTCGTCGATCACGACCCAGGCGAACAGCAGCACGAAGGAGAGCGCCAGGACCACCGGCACGAAGAAGCGTTCGAACCGATCGGTGAAGCGCTGCGTCGGCGACTTCTGCGTCTCGGCCTCGCTGACCAGCTTGACCACCTTGGCGAGCGTGCTTTCGGTCGAGAGCCGGGTCACTTCGATCTCGATGAGACCGCTGCCGTTGATGGTGCCGGCAAATACACGATAGGCGGCATCGAGCCGGTCAGGGTTGGCGCGCGCCGCCGCGTCGTCCTGGACTGCCCGCTTGTCGACCGGCATGCTTTCTCCAGTCACCGGGGCCTGGTTGATCGCGGTCGTACCCTTGACGATAAAGCCGTCGGCCGGGACGCGCGCGTCTGGTTTGATGATGACGATCTCGCCGACCTTGAGGTCTTCGACCGCAACTTCGCTTGTACCGCCATCCGGCCGACGCACGGTCGCGGTCTTGGGCGCCAGTTCGGCTAACGCCTCGATCGCCCGCTTTGCGCGCCCCATCGCATAATGTTCGAGCGCATGGCCCAGGCTGAACAGGAACAGGAGCAGCGCGCCTTCGGCGAAGGCACCGAGCGCGGCGGCGCCGGCAGCTGCTACGAGCATCAGCGTGTCGATCTCGAACTTGCGCAATTTCAGATTGTCGATCGCTTCGCGCAGCGTGAAGAAGCCGCCGAAGAAATAGGCCGTAATGTAAAGTGCAGTCGGCAGCCACGATGGGGTTCCGGCGATCAGCTTATCGACCGCGAACCCGATTCCCAGCATCGCGCCGCAGGCGAGCGCAAAAATAAGCTCGGTATTGGGTCCGAGAAAATTGCCATGCGCATGATCGTGGCCATCGGCTGCACCATGGCGATGCTCGCCCGGCGCATGGTCATGGCCGGCATGATCATCGACTTTGAGCGCCGTCCGCTTCCGGCGCACGCCCAGGCCGGCAAGCTCGGCGTGAATGCGATCCTCGCTGATGCGTTCGCGATCATATTCGATGCGGACGGTCCCACTCGAAGCGGCCTCCGCTTCTATGACTCCGGAGAGTGCGCGCAGCCGCTCAGCGACCGTGCGCGCCCGTCGCTCGTGCGTGATGCCGTCGACCTCCCAGAGGAGATGACCGAATCTTTCGGTAAGCGCCGCACCCGCCGCGTGTGCGGTTTCCCGGATGCGGGCCAGTGAGACGACATCGGGGTCATAGTGGATGCACAGCAGAGCAGGCTTGCCGTTGTCAGGCATCACAATGTGCGCCTGTTCGACTCCCGGCCTTGCGGTCAGCTCCGAGGTCAGACGCCCGACACAAGCGTCGGAAGCGTCGGTGATCTCGGGGAGGATGAGCGGGATGTCGAGTTGAAGCTTTTGCGTCATGAATAGTCCTGTCTTGCGGCATGCCGAGGCGTCAGCCTCCCGTCCTGAAATTCGGCGAACGAGCTGACTGTCAGGGCGGCTGCAATCGATCCTGATGCGAACCGCCCGGGATGCGGTGGCAGACACGCGTTGGCCGGTCAGGGCGCATGACGGCGATATCGCCGTAGGAAATCGCCACGTTCACCTTGTCGCCAACGTAGCTCAGGCCCGCCGCGGGTGCGCTCAGGCGTTCGGGCTTCCCGTCCGGCAGAAGCGAGAGATCAATCGTCAGACCGTCGGCCAGAAAATCTAAGCGCACCTTCGACCCGTCATCGCAGACATAGAGGTGCTCCACGACCTGTCCGGCAATGGACCGGGGAGCATGGTCGCTTCCGGGATAATTGGGGGCCTGGGGTTCGGCCGAGCAACCGGACATGCCGACCAGCGCAATTACGCTGGCCAGGATCGCGAACGACCAATGTGGTCGGTTGCACAGTTCCGGTTGTTCTACAATTTTCTTCACATGCAGGCCTCCGGGAATCGTTCGCCGTGGACGCCAGGGATGACGCCCACGGCGCGGACCCTTCTCACAAGCATAGGGGCACTGGCTTGCGGGGGCCGATCGTCGACATTTCAATCGAATAGATCGCTGAGAAAGCCTCTACGCCGATGCCGACCTTGGCCACCATGCCCGCGTCCACCATGGTCGCCCCGCTTGTAGTCGAGGGAGGGATCGACCGGCGCTCGTCGGCTGTCCTCCGTGTCGCTGCGCTCGATAATCTTGTCGAGTTCACCCCGGTCCAACCAAACGCCTCTACATTGGGGGCAGTAGTCGATTTCAACGCCCTGCCTTTCGCTCATGACGAGATCGATTTTGCAGACGGGGCACGGAAGCCCTTGTTTTGACGAAGTTTCTACCATTGCTAAATCCTCATTGTCGGATCGGTGTGACTTCGGACGGAGGGCCCGGTGACCGCCCCGACTTCGGCTTCGATTGATCGCTGCGAGGCCGATAGGAGACGCTGATCGACTGGACTCGATCGGGGCTTGTCATGGGCAAGAGCGCCGAGAAGCTTGCTGATCGATAGCCACGGCCCGAGAGACTGCCCGACCATCGGGTGTCTCGGCTGATCGGTGGCCCATCCGCCATCGTCGCGGTGACGTGCAGATGTCCCCAGAGAGGGCCGAGGCTTAATCCTGGCCGACGAACCCACCCTGTCACGAGGATGCCTTGATCACGCTTGTACGCTCGGACCCCGTGAAAACTGAGCCTCTCGTTAGGGACGCGCACTACTTGTGTGGCGAGTTCTGGGCCGGAAGCGCAGCCGGATAACATAACGGCTATCACGCCCGCTCCGATTCCGCGCCAAGCGTTGATGAGCCTTGCCTCAGTCATTGGCTGCGTCGCGCTTGGGCGGAATCTTGACTGGCCGGTGGCGGTCCCGCGCCGACTGGCGAGGCAATCGAGATTGCCGGCGAAGCAGGGTCAGCAGGGCCGCGTCCTGATACCGCAAGGTGCGGCGAAGCCCCTTTCGCATCAGTCGACCAGCCAGTGCACCGACGAAGCCCCCGCATTCGATGGCATGACGGATGCTCACGCCATTCGCGATCGGGGCGATCTCGTAACGCTCGTCGAAGGTCATGAAACCGCGGACACCCATCTGCCACCCAATCAGCCGAGGCTTGTCCAGCCTGTTGATAACCATCTGCGTCTTCAGCTTGCGATCGCCACCGAAGAGGAGCCAAGTTATGTCCACTTCGGCGCCCCGTTCTGCTTGGCCGGAGATACGATAGATCGGGTGCCATCGCGCGAAGCCGTTGAGATCGGCGAGCAGCGACCAGACCCTCAGCGCCGACATATTGAAATCGAATGTGGTTTCTTCCTTCATGGCTGCCTGTCCTGTCGGTCCACGACACGGGCAAACGGAGGGCCGCGTATGCGCGGCCCTCATCCCGGTTTGAGGCGGATTTGCTGGGGCATTGGCGAAGTGACACGGCCTTGCATTGTGCAAGCAGACCATGCGCACGCGTCAAACCGCCGATCACGAGGTTGGCCCCGGAGGCGCCTGACTTGCCTTGCCGCCGATGACCTCTACGGCTTCGAGCGTGATGAGGCCGATGTCGGGTACGTCTTGGAGCATGGCGACAAACGCTCGCAATTCATCTTCGGAGTCGACAATCTCGATCACCACCGCGCGATCGCTTTCGAGCACATGGCGGCGGTGAACGTGCGCAGATCTGCCAAAGCCGATCAGCGCCTCCAGGACGGTAACGCCGGCCATTTTCCGGTCTCGCGCCAGCGAAGCGATATATTCGAAGACCTTGCGGTCTCCGATGAAAGCGGCTTCATCGGTATAGATGCGCAGCAATTTTGCTTGTTCGCTCATCTTCATTTCCTCTCTCAAACGGCTGCCGGGGGGGCATCCGGCGTTTCCCCATCCTGCACATGGTTAGGTCGACGACGAATGCGCTCGCCAACTCCGAGCACCACCTTGGTGATGGCCGGGAGCACAAGAAGGGTGAGAACGGTCGCAGCGATGAGACCGCCAATCACCACCGTCGCCAGCGGCTTTTGCACCTCGGCGCCCGTCCCATGTGCCAATGCCATGGGAACGAAACCGATGGCCGGGACAAAGCCGGTCATGACGACCGCCCGCATCTTCTCCCGGCATCCATCGATGATCGCTTGGCTCAGCTCGGCGCCGGCCTCGAGCCGTTCCCGGATTGCCGTCATGACGACAAGCCCGTTCAGGACCGCCACGCCAGCAAGGCAGATGAACCCAACCGCGGCCGACACCGAAAACGAGATCCCGGTCAGCCATAGCGTGTAGACACCGCCCGCAAGACCGAGCGGCACGGCCAGGAACACGGCCGAGGCACGGGCAAGCCCGCCAAGCGCCATGTAGAGCAGTCCAAAAATTGCCAGGAAGCACAGCGGAACGACGATCGACAACCTGTCGGACGCCGCCTGTAGGTTCTGGAACTGCCCGCCCCATTCGAGGTAGGAACCCGCTGGCAGCGCTACGGCATCGACCTTGGTCTGCGCCTCGGTGACGAACGATCCGACATCCCGACCGCGAACATTGGACTGAATGACGACTCGGCGTTTGCCATTCTCACGGCTGATCTGATTCAGGCCCTCGGAGAACCGGAACTGAGCGACCTGAGATAGGGGCACCGAGCCTCGGACCGCACCGCCGTCCTGGGGTAGCAGGATAGGAAGCGCGGCCAGCGCATCGAGGCTGACACGCGTCGATTCCGGCACCCTGACCGTCACCTCGAAGCGCCGATCGCCCTCGAAGAGCAAGCCCGCATCGCGGCCACCCATCGCGGCCGCGACAGTGTCGGCCACTTCCTCTAGGGTGAGACCATATCGAGCAATCGCAGCGCGATCGAACTTCACGTCCAGGGTCGGTGAACCGCTTGTCTGTTCGGCCTTGACGTCCGCGGCGCCTTGCACCGACTGCAATACCCGGACGATTTGCTGCGCCGTCGCCCCCATCTTATCGAGATCATCGCCGTAAAGCTTGATCGCGACGTCGCCGCGCACACCAGCGATCAGTTCGTTGAAGCGCAACTGGATAGGCTGGCTGACTTCGTACACCTGACCGATTTTGGCGCCGGACTTTTCTTCGATGCGTTTGAGAACATCAGCTTTGGTCTTTACGCCTTCGGGCCACTCCTCCTGTGGTTTGAGGATAACGAAGCCATCCGAAACGTTCGGCGGCATCGGGTCGGTCGCCACCTCGGCAGTGCCGGTTTTTGAAAACATGAGTTCGACTTCTGGTAGGCTGGTGACAGCCCGTTCGACGTCGCGCTGCATCTTGAGCGATTGCTCCAGCGAAACAGAAGGAACGCGGGTGGAGGCAAGCGCTACGTTCTTTTCGTCGAGCTGCGGGATGAACTCCTGACCCAAAAAGCCAAACACGACCGCCGATGCAGCGAAAAAGGCGAAACCGGCGCCGATGAACGGCCAAGGCTTCTCTACAGCCTTTTCGAGCACCGGCATGTAGTGTGCTTTGGTCTTGGCAATAAGCCAGACTTCCTTCTCGGAGACCCGACCCCGGATCAGCAGAGCGACCATCGCCGGCACGAAGGTCAAAGCCAAGATGAACGCCGCGACCAGGGCCAGCATGATCGTGATCGCCATCGGCGAGAAGGTTTTCCCCTCGACCCCGGTGAACATCAGCAGCGGCGCGAAGGCGAGTAGTATGATCGCTTGACCAAAGACCGTGGGTTTAATCATTTCCTGGCTGGCTCGCATCGTCTCCTCGAGCCGCTCGCGCAGCGAAAGAAGCCGACCCTCATGCTCCTGGCGATGAGCCAGTCGCGCGAGGCAATTCTCAATGATGATCACGGCACCATCGACAATGAGACCGAAATCCAGCGCGCCCAGGCTCATCAAATTACCCGGGACGCGAAACGCGTTCATGCCGATCGCCATCATCAGGAACGAGAATGGGATGATCAGCACCGCGATGATCGCGGCGCGGACATTCCCGAGGAGCAGGAACAGAGCCGCGGCCACAAGAACCGCTCCTTCGATCAGGTTCCTCTGCACGGTGCCGACCGTCGCGTTGACCAGCTTCGAGCGGTCGAGGACCGTCGTGACCTTGATGCCCGCCGGCAAAGACTTGCCGATCCCGTTCAGCTTCTCACCGACGCTACGTGCAACGACGCGACTGTTCTCGCCGATCAGCATCAAGGCCGTGCCGATCACGGCTTCATGGCCGTTCTGGCTCGCCGCGCCGGTACGCAACTCGCCACCAACTTTTACATTGGCGATGTCCTTGACCGAGATCGGCAAGCCCCCGCGCGTTGCGACGATAGCATCCGCGATCTCGTCAATGTCGCGGATACGAGCGTCGGCGCGAACGAGATAGGCTTCGCCACCTTTGTTAAAGTAGTTCGCGCCGACCGCGAGATTGGCGGCTTCCAGCGCCTTGGCGAGTTCGGAATAGGAGATGCCATAGGACGAAAGCTTCACCGGATCAGGCTCGACGACATATTGCTTGGCATAGCCGCCGATCGA
This sequence comes from Novosphingobium sp. Sphag1I, assembly GCF_056279125.1. Classification (NCBI taxonomy): domain Bacteria; kingdom Pseudomonadati; phylum Pseudomonadota; class Alphaproteobacteria; order Sphingomonadales; family Sphingomonadaceae; genus Novosphingobium; species Novosphingobium sp. Sphag1I. The sequence goes on from NZ_JBWBQS010000014.1 coordinate 80,590, forward strand.
GTCGATCCCGGCGACCCCCTGAACCGTGCGAAGCTGCGGGCGAATGATCCAATCCTGCACCGTCCGAAGATAAGCGGCGCGGCCCACTTCATCGGTCAATCGGGCGCCCTCGGGCGTGAGGAAGCTGCCGTCCGACTGCCAACCTGGTTGACCGTTGCGGATGGTCGCGCCCTTGCCGCCCGGGTTGGCGAAGTCGACCGAGTACATGAGCACCTCACCTAGACCGGTGGTCACCGGCCCGATCTGCGGCTGCACGCCCGCCGGCAATGTGTCGCGCGCCTGGGTGAGACGCTCGCTCACCTGCTGGCGAGCAAAGTAGAGATCGGTACCCTCGGTGAAGATCGCCGAAACCTGACTGAAACCGTTGCGAGAAAGCGAGCGGGTGGTCTCAAGGCCTGGGATACCGGCAAGGGCGGTTTCGATCGGAAAAGTAACCCGCTTCTCAATCTCAATCGGCGAGAGACCCCGTTCGACCGTATTGATCTGGACCTGTTTGTTGGTGATGTCGGGAACCGCGTCGATCGGCAGCTTGGAGAGCTGCCATCCGCCGAAGCCAGCGACGACGAGGAAAAGGAGGAGCACCGCCCATCGTGCGCGGACGGATAGCGCCATAAGGTTTGCGATCATGGCTTATTCTTCCTCGCCTGCGCCCTTGCCGAGCTCGGCTTTGAGCAAGAAGGCGTTGCGGGTGGCGATGGCGCGACCGGCTTCGAGACCAGATGCGATTTCAATTCGGCCTGCGCTACGCTGGCCCGTCGTTATCGGCATTGCCTTGAAGCCATTTGCGGTCCGCACGAAAACGACATCACGGCCGTTGACCGACTGCACCGCTTCTTCAGGAACGACGATGGCATTCGAGGTGGCGCCACGGCTCGGCATAATACGCACACGAACGGCGAGACCGGGCTGCAGCACGCCGCCGGTTACGTCGAGCACAGCCGTTGCAGCGCGTGTTTCCCCGCTCAGGGTCGGCGTCACGGCCCGCACACGCGCTTCGACGGTGCGACCATCGGGAAGTTCAACAATAGCCTTGTCGCCCGCCACAAGGCGGGACGCGTCGGCAGAGCCGACAGCCGCATCGATCTGAATCTGTCGGGGATCTGCAACCCGGAACAGCTCGGTTTCCGGCTGAACGAACGCGCCAAGACTGACCTTCATCGACGTCACCCGGCCCGAAATCGGACTTGCGAGCACTACGCCACGTCCATCCGAGGTGACATTGGCAGCGCCGGCAGCAACGCGCGCACGTTGCGCCTCCGCAGCCGCCGCCGCAGCTTCCGCCTGCGCCTGCTCAAGGTCCACCCGAGCAGACACCTTCTGGTCATAGAGATAGCGCTCTCGCGCGAGAGATTTTTGCGCCAGCACCGCTTTCGCACCGGCTGCGGTGCGGTCGGCGGCTATCTGTGCGGCATCGCGGCTCTCGACCACGGCCAGAGCCTCACCGGCGCGCACAGGATCGCCGAGCCGTTTGAGGATCCGCGTCACAGCGCCACCAGCCCGTGCAGTCACGATCGCTTCGCCTGTCGGTGAGGGCGTGACGATCGCCTGGCTCACGATCTCCGCGCCCAGTCCTCCGGCGGTAATCGTCTCTGTCACAATGCCCGCATCCTTGATTGCTGCGGGTGTCATGGCGAGTGTGTCGGCGGTGCCAGCCTCCTTTGCCTCTTCGGGCTTAGCAGGAGCTTCCGTTGCGGCGGGCGAGTTGTCCCCGGTGAATCGGGCGACGCTAAAGCCGCCTATGGCGGCAACGAGCACCGCGACGGCAACACCGCCCATCAGGCGCTTGTCTTGCTGGATCATAGAAACTCTCCGGAATGAGGTAGATCAGGACATCGAAGCCCGTCGGTCCAGCGCGTCGCCGCGACCGTGATGATGGGAATTGCCGTGCTGGCGCGCGGTGAAACGGCGAGAATCGCCATGGTTCAGCGCTCCCCCAGTTCGGGAGCGGGCGCGGTCAGACGTTCAAGCCGTGCTTCCGCGTCATGAAAGGCTGCCAGCGCATCGGTGGACGCCGCCCGGGTCTCAGCCAGCGTTCGCTCTGCCTCGAGAAGATCGAGCTGGCTGAACTTGCCCTGTGAATAGCCAATGCGAGCGATGCGGGCGGCTTCGGAGGCGGCGGCAAGACCCGGTCCTCCCGCCGAACGAGCCGTTGCGGCTGCATTGGCTAACTCCGCCTGGGCGCTTGCGATGGCCTGCTCGGCCTCGATAACGGCGATCCGGCGGTTGGCATCGGCCCGAGTTTGCTCGGCTTGAGCCTGACTTACGGCAGCCGCGCCGTTATTGAAAAGCGGGAACGGAATAGCAATCCCGATCACTGCCGCTGTGTCGTTAGTTTCCGACAGATGCCGTGCGCCGGCGCTGATGGTGATATCCGGGATGCGCTGGGATCTGGCGAGCCGCACCTGGGCATTCGCAGTGGTGAGATCGGCCTGCGCGGCAGCCAGCGCCAATGTACCGCTCGGATTGACCGGCAAAGTCGGGCCATAACCACCGACGCGATCGAACCAGCCAAGATCAAGCGAGCCGTCGATAGGCTGGCCCACAAGCCGCTCGAGGTTGCCTCGGGCAACCGCTGCCTCGCGAATTGCGCGCTCGAGACCAACCTCGGCATTCACCCGCAAGACGTCGGCCCGCTGCTGATCGATAGGCGCGCCCGCACCTGCGGTCACGCGGGTGCGGGCTGCCTTGAAAGCGTTCCCTGCGATCTCCGCCTGCTGGCGCGCGACATCCACCCGCCGTTCGGCTGCGGCCGCCGCGATATAGGTTTGCGTGATCCGAAGGTTCAGATCCGCAAGCGCGATCGCCGCATCGATCTGGGCGCGCACGCTTCTCGAATCGGCAACGGCGATACGAGCGGAACGCTTGCCGCCAAGCTCTATCGGCAGCGCAAGTGTCGCCGTCGTTTCCGCGCTTCGCAATCCACGATAGATGCCAGACCCGGCAACATTCTCGGTCTGAACCTGAATTTCAGGATTGGGTCTGAGTCCCGCGATGGTTTGTCCAGCGGCCGCAGAGCGAACCCCCGCCGCCGCCGACTCGATACTGGGGGAGCTTCCCCCAGCAATGGTTCGGGCACGGTCGAGCGTGAAGATGGATTGAGCGGTAGAAGGGGGTGACGTTGCCGTCTGCGCCTGCGCGATCGACGCGCAGGACGTGACGGCCAATATGGCCGCAATGATACGATGCATGAATGATGGACTCCTGACGAACCTTGAAAACCCGTCGGCATCGCCGACAGGTGCTAGGGATTCGTCAGGCTATCGGAGGGCGAAGAGCCGGATCGGCCGGCGCGCGCCACCCGGCTGTGATCGAACGGGCGCGGAAGCACCGGCGCGATAACGGTCTGAGGAACCGACGTCAGTTTGACAGGAACGCCGACATGATGGCCATGGCATCCGCCGTGATGATGCGGATAGCCCTTTTCGGCATCGGCCGGAACTTGATCGCCGTCCCCGTCAACATGGGACAAGCCCGCATCCGCCGCCGAGACTTCGACGCACGCAACACCCTCGGCTGCATGCGCAACCGAGCCAAACCCCAGGGAAAGGGCTAGCGCAAGGTGCAGCAGGAAGGCGGCCAGACGGGACATGCGATAAACCTGTAACAGCTACGTGCCGGTTTGTAACTTTGAATGCGGTGCGCTCATCAAATTACGAAGTGAGTTGCTCCTCATGTTCATATTCCAACTTGCACAAACATTTTGAGACCTATGCACCCTCTAGTTCCTATAGGGTCAAGAAGAATCTTACCTGTCGGCTCGAAGCCCATCAGGTGGCTGCGGCACGGCGCCGGTTGAGAAGGAAGCCTCCGACCACCGCGACGAGCATCAGCAATTGGGCGCTCATCGACTGCAAGGTCGGAAAGATACCCAGCATCGAGACTCGGATTCCGCCTGCGAGCGGCTCGATGTCGATGATACCCGCTTCCTGCAACGCGGCGACGCCCTTGCCGGCGAGCACTACGGTGAGGAATGCCATCAGCCACGCGCTGTAGGCGAAGAACTTTGCGATCGGCAGATCACGGCTGTAGCGCAGCATGGCCCAGGCGACGAGCCCGAGCAGCATTACTGCCGAGCCGGCACCCGCCAGCATCATGCCGCCATTCCCCTGGGTCCAGAGCGCGGCGTAGAACAGGATCGTCTCAAACACCTCGCGGTAGACGACGATGAAGGCCAGGCCGAACAGGAACCAGGCCGATTGCCGCGACAGCGCGTGCGACATCTTTTCACGGATGTAGCGTTGCCATTGATCCGCTTGCGCCTTTCCGTGCATCCAGATCCCTACGGAGAGCAGGACGACAGCCGCGAACAGCGATCCGAACCCTTCAGTAAGCTCCCGGCTCGCGCCGCTGATCCCGATCGCATAAGTCGCGATCCCCCAGGTGACGCCGCCGGCCGCCAGCGCCCCGATCCAGCCGCCATGGACATAGGGCAGCACTTCAGGTCGGTCCGCCTTGCGCAGGAAGGCGATCATCGCAACGACGATCAGCAGGGCTTCGAGCCCCTCGCGCAGCAGGATGGTGAAGGCCCCCAAGAAGGTCGATGCGCTACTGGCCGCGTCCGGGGACAAGGCGGCGTCGGCGTCGTCGAACAAGCCGCCCAGCACCTGGACGCGCGTGGCAATCTCGTCGGCGGAGCGGCCTTGCTGGAGCGAGGCTCGGAACTCACCCATGACGCTTTCAATGTGACCCATGAGCGTTGCGTCACGTGCAGTCAGCATCGGCTCGAGCGGCTCGAATCCGTCGAGATAGGCCGACAGCGCCAGCTCCTCGGCAGCGTGGCGATCGCCCGCACGATAGGCCGCGAGGCTCTGTTCAAGCTTCGCGCGCGCCACATCGAGTGAGCCGGGAGCCTGCTGAACGACCGCTTCCGGGTGGCGGCGCAGATAAGCAATAACTGCATCGGCCTGCTCGCTCCCAATGCTCTTAGCGAGCGTTTCCGGGGTCAGTCCTGCCAACGCCGTCAGGTCGGGAATCCGTTGACGGAGGCTGGGATCGGCTTTCCACAGTCGTTCGCCTTCCCTCGCGGCCGCATCGGAAAAGGCGAAGCGACCGGCATAGAAGGCCAGCGCCCAGCGATCGTCGCCTGGCAGGCTCCCGAAACTCTGCATCGCTGTGCCGTCGATGCCCTGGTCGATGACCTGATAGAGCGCGAAGGGGCTGCGCTGCCGCGCGCGCTCCACGTCGTTGAACGCGATCGGCGGCGTCTTGAGCTTTGCAGCGTCGGGGCCATGGCCATCCCCGGTCATGCCGTGGCAGCTCGCACAATTCTGCGCGAACAAGGTGGCGCCGCGGGCAAGGTCGGGCGCCTTGCTCGGCGCGAGAGGCACCGGATAGGCCTTAAGCAGATCCGCAGCGAGGCCATGCGCGACGCGGGCGACCTCTTCGGGTGCGCCCTTCGCGGCGATAACGGCCTGGAGCCGGGTAGCCCCTTCAATGAGCTTGGCTCGCTCGGGCGTTGGCGGCAACGTCGCGAGGCGCGCGGAGACCGATGCTGCGAACTCAGTCATTTCGCTATATTCGGACGCATTCTTGATCTTCCCACCAGTGACCGCACCACCATAATCGACTGCCATATAGTCGAGCAGCCGCCATGCGGTCTGAACATCGGCCGTGTCGGCATGGGCGATGGCGCTCGCGCCCAGCGCAAAGGACACCGCACCAACGACGGCCAAGATGCGGAGTGTCACGCGGTGGAACGAGAACGCTCCAACGCGAATCGACAAGGTGCGGGGGTTGCTCGCGGACGTAAACATCCGCTTCCTTTAGACCCTCTAGCGGCTAGAGGGTCAAGCGATTTTGCGAGTTATTTGCATTAGCGTGGCTGATCGTGGAACCCGCTCGAGGCCGCCAACCCATCTAGCCGCCCGCCACGGAAACCGGCGCCAATGTTTCGATGATGCGGCATTCGGAAATAGTGCCGTGCCCGCACTGAACGATCACGCTGCTCAATTCGGACCTGAGTGTATTCAGATCCCGAAGCTTTCGGTCGATCTCGGCAAGATGTTCGCGCGCGATCGTGTCCACGGCTTTGCACGAGATGTCTTTCTGGTCGGCGAGCTTGAGAAGCTCCTGCACCTGGTCGATCGAGAAACCGAGCGCGCGAGCCCGGCGGATGAAACTGAGCCGCGCGAGATGCTGTGGAGCGTAAGCCCGATAATTGCCCTTCGTCCGAGCCGGCGGCGCAAGCAATCCGACGCTTTCATAATAGCGAATTGTCTCGACCTTCGTTCCGGTCGCTTTCGCGAGCTTTCCGATGCTGAGCGGCTCGACGGACATATTGGTTGACCCTCTAGTGACTTCAGACTTTATAGAGGATGTCATGTCGAAAAGTCGAGGTGACGTTATGATCGAGCCGACCGAGGCGAGCGCTATCGCTACGAAGCGCCAATGGCGATTCAAGATCCGCGGACTCGATTGCCAGAATGAGGTGCGCCTGCTCAAGGAGGCCCTCTTCCCCCTTGGCTTCGACGAGCGGCATTTGTCGTTCCAACCGAAGCGCGGACTCCTCGACATCGAAGTCGAGGCGGTCCTCGAGGTGGAGGCAGTGATCGCGGCGGTGTCGACCACCGGGATGACAGCCGAATGGCAAGCGCCTGGCGCCGCCGAAAAGGATGAAACGACTGCTGATGGGTGCAGCGGCTGTTCCGGCGACCGGTCACCCGTCGAACAGGCGCGTCCGGATTCTCCGGATAGCGTCATCTTCAAGATCCACGGCATGGACTGTGGTGACGAAGTCGCGGTTCTCAAGCGCGAAGTCGGGCCGGTCGTCGGGTTGGAGAACCTCTCGTTCGATCTCATCAATGGCCGCATGTCGGTCGCAGGTGCGTCCGATGCCGTGCATCACGCCAGAATATTGAAGGCGGTCGAACGCACCGGCATGCGCGCCGAACCTTGGAAAGAAGGTGGAATCACCGCCGGTGCGCAAGGCGAGCAACGTCGGCGCCGCGTTCAGGCGGTGCTGACGATCGCCAGTGGCGTGTTGGTCGTGGTGGGTTTCACGATCCATGCCGGTGCGAGCGGCCTCGCTGCGGTGCTGCACGAGAGCCTCGCGCGCGAGGCCCACCCTCCCCTCCTGGCCATGCTCGCCTACTCGCTGGCGATCCTCTTGGCGGTCCGATACGTCGCTCCCAAGGCGGCCCTCGCCGCGCGACGGCTCAGGCCCGACATGAACCTGCTCATGATCGTCGCGGTGGCAGGCGCCCTCGGCATTGGGCAATGGTTCGAAGCCGCGACGGTCGCCTTTTTCTTCGCTCTCGCGCTTGCTCTCGAGGCATGGAGCCTCGGACGTGCTCGCCGTGCCGTCGCGGCACTCATGGACATCGCGCCCAACTCCGCCCGAATACGGGATGCCGCAGGCGGCGAGCAGGATGTGCCGGTCGCGGACGTCGCTGTCGGCACGCAGGTGATAATTCCGCCTGGCGGCAAGATTCCGCTCGATGGGCGCGTGGTTGCGGGGACGAGCGCGGTCGATCAGGCGCCGATTACAGGCGAAAGCGTCCCCGTCACCGTCGCACAAGGCGCAACGGTCTTTGCGGGAACCATCAACGGCATGGGAGCGATCGAGATCGTAACGACCCGGCCGGCCTCCGACACGACGCTCGCCCGTATCGTGCGCATGGTTGGCGAAGCGCAGAGTAAACGGGCGCCGACCGAGCAGTGGGTGGAACATTTCGCGCGGATCTATACGCCCGTCGTGATGGCGCTGGCGCTGGCGGTATTCCTCGTGCCGCCGCTTCTACTCGGGGGCAGTTGGGCCACCTGGTTTTATCAGGCGCTGGTGTTGCTCGTCATCGCCTGCCCTTGCGCCCTGGTCATCTCGACCCCGGTCAGCATCGTCGCGGGGCTGACCGGCGCAGCCCGACAGGGCGTGCTGGTCAAGGGTGGCGTCCATCTCGAGACGCCGGCCCGCATCACCGCGATCGCCATGGACAAGACGGGCACGCTCACGCTTGGGCGTCCCAAGGTGGTCGAGCTGGTCCCGTTTGACGGCCGAGACGAGCTTGAATTGCTGGCGATCGCGGCTGCGATCGAAGCGCGAAGCGAGCACCCGATTGCGCGTGCGATCCTCGATGCCGCGGCGGAACGCGGCGTTGACGTGGTCCCCGCAAAGTCCGTGACAGCATTGCCCGGCAAAGGCGTGGTTGGTGCGATCGACGGTCGCGAGGCCTGGGTCGGATCGCCGGGCTATTTTGGAGAGCGACTTGGGGACGCTGGCGATAATGCGCTCACCGCCCAATTGCATCGGATAGCCGCAGCTGGTCTGACCGGGATCATCGTCGGTAAAGCGGAGGCAGTCATCGGACTTATTGCGGTCGGTGACGCGGTGCGTCCCGAGGCCAGACAGATCGTCGCGCAACTGCATGAACTTGGCATCGCCCGGGTCTTGATGTTGACTGGCGATGGCCGCGCGCCTGCCCAATCCATTGCGCGCGATACCGGTATCGATGAGGCCCTCGCCGAGTTGCTTCCCGAACAGAAGCTCGAGGCGATAGAAAGGCTGGTAGCACAACACGGCCTTGTCGCGATGGTCGGGGACGGGGTCAATGACGCGCCGGCCATGGCGCGCGCCGGTCTTGGCATCGCCATGGGCGCGATTGGCAGCGATGCGGCGATCGAGACAGCGGACATCGCGCTGATGCAGGATGATCTCTCCCGCCTGCCGTGGCTTATTCGGCATTCGAGGGCGACGCTTGCCATCATCCACCAGAACATCGGCTTCTCACTGGCGGTGAAGCTCGTGTTCGCAGGCCTGACGCTGATTGGCATGGCGTCCCTCTGGGGCGCGATCGCGGCGGATGTCGGAGCATCGCTCCTGGTCGTACTCAATGGCATGCGTCTTGTCGGTCGACATCAGCGAGTTCGATAATCCGATTACCCGGGACAGCAACGCAACGATCTACGGGTATTCAACGCCCAGAAGGACTGCACTGATATGACCGGACAATGTGCCGCAGGGGTCGACACGGGTTTCGTGACACTGGGCTATGCCAAGGTCGCACTATTGGGAGTGGTGCAAGGTATCACCGAACTTCTGCCGATTTCCTCGACGGCCCATATGCGCGTCGTGCCGGCCCTGTTGGGATGGCAGGATCCCGGCTCCGCTTTCTCAGCGGCGATGCAGCTCGCAGCGCTCGCCGCCGTGATTAGCTATTTCTGGCACGATGTACGCCGCCTCGCGGTCGGTTCGGCATCGGCAATCAACCAGCGACAGTTCACCGATCCAAATCTCCGTCTGGCGATCTGGATCGCTCTCGCGACGGTCCCGATCGTACTGGCGGGCGCAATGCTGTCGAGCGTCCTCAATACATGCAACTCGCCCGTTCGCAGCCTTACGGTGATTGGCTGGGCCTGTGTCTGCATGGCACTCCTAATGGCGCTGACCGAGATCACGGCCCGTCATCGCCGGACCGTCGAGAGTTCCTCGCTTGTCGATGCGCTTTTGGTCGGGCTTGCTCAGGTTGGTGCCCTGATTCCTGGCGTTTCGCGATCGGGTTCGACTCTAACTGCGGCCTTGGCCCTTGGCTTCAAGCGCGAGGAGGCGGCACGCTTCTCCTTCCTGCTGGGTATCCCGGCGATCGCACTCGCCGGTCTCAAGGAGCTTTGGGAACTCCACCGGGCGGGGCTCAGCCCGCACGGCTGGTCGGTGTTAGCGCTCGGCCTTTTCACCGCCTCGATCTCAGCCTTTGTAGCCATCTGGGCGCTGATGCGAATCCTAGAACGCTCCTCCGCTTGGCCGTTCGTCGTTTATCGCGGGACGTTTGGCATATTTTTACTCGTTGCGACTGCTAACGCATGGTTGGTCTGAAGCGTCGGCCGGGGGGGCAATTTGTCAGTTCGCATGAAAAATTGTGCCCAGACCTGTCCACACGCGCTGTTCTTCAGGAAAGCGGAGTGCCTCGGCGCTATCGCCATGCCTGCACCCGCTGCAACGCAATCCTGCGGCCAAAGGCCGGCGACTGCTGCGTATATTCTTCAAGCGGCACCGTGCCCAGCTCGCCTTTCCATCTCGGCGGGCCGGGCACCTCCTGCTGCGGCTAGCTGTAGAGCCAGGGCTATCGGTATCCCGGTGACCCGCTAGCGGCGCCGTTTGGGAAACAGACGCCTGTTGGTTCGCGTTCGTAGAGTCTTCGCCTACATTGCCGGTAAGCGTCACATCGAAATAAAATTTGTCACCGACCTTCCGCGCATCGGTGCCCGCGACCGCTTCCTCGAGTGCCATTGTCATCGCCGGCTATCAAGGCGACTGCGACGACAAACTCATTTCCCCCACCTCATTTCTGCGAAGAGAGTCTCATTCTCCACCGTTCGAGATGATGGAGCGCAGGACGCAATCCGTGCGCCAATGGTCCCAGCTCATACACCTGGTAGGACTCAGGTGGCGGCAAGATTGTACGAGAGACCAGACATACGGCTTCCAGCTCCCTTAGACGCATCGTAAGCACATTGGCACTAACCTTGGGTATCTCCCGGCGAAGCGACGTGAAGCGTAATTCCCTACTGCTGAGCGCGACAAGAATTTGCAGCACCCAACGGCCTGTCAGAGTCTGAAATATGGCATCGGCTGTCGCGGGGCTTATGGCGTTGTCGGGCGCGCGCTCTGACTCGATACACATCAAATTACTCTCACAATGTTCGGCAAGTCCCGCAGGAATTCGCCAGCGCCTTCGCACGAGGCTGAGTAGAGACAGAACCTGCCGCCTTGGAAACAGCAAGATTTCTCGATTTTCTGTGGCGTTAGCGCTTTGGAGCGTCGAGCTCGCTGACGCCTCGGTCTGGTTTGTCGGCCGCGCCTACCTGCAGACTGGCTGGTCCCGCCGGAGCCCGCTTGAACCGCGGAATGAACGCGGGGACGCGGCGCATATAATCGCGGTAGCTTTCACCAAATTCCGCAAGCGCAGTCTTTTCTTCGGTCCACGCCAGCCTGAAATACATCACCACGAGCACCGGGAACATGGCGAGCGTCAGCAGAGTCGGCCATTGCAGCAGGAAGCCAAGCATGACGAGGATGAACCCGACATATTGCGGGTGGCGTACCTTGGCATAGATTCCTGTGGTCGCCAGCTTGTGAGCGCGTTGGGCAGCGTGAAGTGGCGCCCAGCCGGCCGAGATCAGCCAGAAGCCCGCGCCGATCAACACAAAGCTGGCAATATGGAACGGCCCGAAATGCGGGTTGACCCGCCAACCGAACATCATCTCGAGCAGGTGGCCGGCGTCGTGGCTCCACCAGTCGATGCCAGGGAAATGCGATTGCAGCCATCCTGAGAGCACGAAGATCGTCAGCGGGAAACCATACATCTCGGCAAAGAGGGCGATGATGAACGCGCTGAACGCTCCGAAACTGCGCCAGTCGCGCTTGGTCGCCGGCTTGAAGAAGCTGAATGCGAACAGGATGAACACGGCCGCGTTGACCAGAGCGAGGCCCCACAGGCCATAGCCGTAATCGGTATGCGTCATCGCGACTCCCCCTCGGCACGCTCATTGGAATTGGCCGGCAGGCCGGTCTGGAGCTGATTGGGCTCGTGGCCATGTTGATGGCCGCCATGACCATGGTGCATGAACAGGTGCATGAGCGGACAGGCGAGAAGGATCAGATAGGGCAGCACGCCGAAAAAGTGCGCGGTGTGCTCGGTGATTAGGAAGAAGCCCGCTACCAGCAGGAACCCGATCAGGACGATCGTCCCGCGTTTGCGCATTCGATGGTCATGATCGTCCATATGCCACTCTCTTCTAGCCGATGCGCCGCCAGGTTAGGCCTAAGTCCCGGGAGCAAGGTATAAGTAGAGACCGAAGTTCGGCAGAGGCGGCCAGCGGTGGGCGTCGAGATGCGTCGATTGGACCCGTCCACCGTTATCAGCGCGGCACCGGCACTGAGGCTAAACAGGCTTGCTGCGGCTTTTGCGTATAGGCTCGAGGTACGAGCCCACCAATGCTGCGCTCACGCATATAAACGTGAGAGGCAGGCAAGGATTCATGCACAAGAGGAAAAAGAAGCATCGCCCCCGCAGCCATTTCGGCACGGCTATCCTCGAACAAGAAGCGCGTATCGATCTCGCGGAGCGCTCAGCAGATGGCCTCGGCATCGCCTTTCTCGGCGCATCGGGGACCGTAACGGGCTCTCGGTACCTAGTGGATGATGGCGAGACGCAGGTGGGCATCGATTCCGGCCTGTTCCAGGGTCCGAAGGATCTGCGCCGCCTCAATTGGGCGCCGATTCCGCCCGAGGTTGCCGATGTCGACCTGGTGCTGCTCACCCATGCGCATCTCGATCATTCCGGCGCGCTGCCCCGGATGGCACGATTCGGGTGGGGAGGAACCGTTCTCAGTACACGGGCCACCGAAGCTCTGTGCGAGCTTCTACTGCCGGACAGCGGTCATCTTCAGGAGAAGGACGCGGAGTTCGCCAACCGTCACGGTTTTTCGAAGCACCAACCGGCACTGCCGCTCTACACCCAGGCCGACGCGCGCTTGGCGCTGCAACTGTTCCGAACGATCGAGTTCGGAGCATGGCACGTGATCGCGGATGGCATCAAGGCACGCTATCATCGCGCCGGCCATATCCTCGGGGCCGCGTCGATCGAGATCAACTGGAAAGGTCGCACGATCCTCTTCTCCGGCGACATCGGGCGTTACGGCGACGCGGTGATGAAGGATCCCGAGCCGCCCGCGCGCGCCGACTATGTCCTCGTGGAGTCCACCTATGGCGATCGCCGCCACGAGCAGATCGACCCGACAAGAGCGCTGGGGGACCATATCGAGCGGTGCGTCAGGCGCGGCGGCACGGTCGTGATCCCGGCTTTCGCCGTGGGACGCGCGCAGTCGCTCCTCTATCACCTTTCACGTCTGCGTGCCGACGGCCGTCTGCGGGACATCCCTATCTATCTCGACAGCCCCATGGCGATCAACGCGAGCGGGCTGATGTGCGACTTCATGGGGGAGCACCGGCTGAGTCGCGCGGAGTGCGAGGCGGCCTGCGGAGTCGCGCACTATGTGCGCGAAGTAGAGGAGTCCAAGGAGCTGACCGCGAATCACGCCCCCAAGGTCATCATCTCGGCAAGCGGCATGGCGACTGGTGGCCGTGTCCTGCATCATCTCAAGCGCTTCGCACCGGACGGAAAGAATCTCGTCCTCTTTTCGGGCTTCCAGGCGGCGGGGACGCGCGGCGCGGCGATGATCAGCGGTGCCCGGACGATCAAGATCCACGGCGAATATATTCCGGTCGAGGCCGAGGTCGCAAACCTTACCATGCTGTCTGCGCACGCCGACAGCGATGAGCTCATGCGATGGCTCGGCTCGCTGCACGAGGTGCCAAAACATGTGTTCATCACCCACGGAGAGCCCACCGGCGCACATGTGCTGGCGAAGCGCATCTCGGAAGAACTGAGCTGGTCCTCCAGCGTCCCGGCGCTAGGAAGCTGGGGCATGCTGGCGTGAGCGCCCCCGCAATCGAAGAAACCGATGCAGAGCCCATCGCGACGACGCTACGGGCGCGACGCCTCGGCCTTACCGCAGCCGGCAACGATCCGATTGCAGTCATGCGTCACGACTGCCCGGTCTGTCGATCCGAAGGGCTCGCATCCCGCGCTCAAATCAGCCTCCGCGCCGGCGGCCATGAAGTGGTGGTCTCCCTGCTGCACAGTTCGGCCGATATTCCGGCACCCGGCGAGATTGGCCTGTCCGAGGCGGCTTGGCACCGACTCGGCGTCAGTGACGGCGACCTGGTGGAGATCGCGCATTCCCAGCCGCTTGCCTCGCTCAGTGACGTGCGGCGTCGTATCTACGGGAACCGACTCGGCCAAGCGGCCTTCTCGGCGATCATCACTGACATTGCCGAGCGCCGGTACAGCGATGTCCATCTCTCGGCCTTCGTGACGGCCTGTTCGGCGGTCCCGCTTGATCAGGATGAAACCGTCGGGCTCACGAGGGCCATGGTCGATGTCGGAGAGCGGCTGAGCTGGGCCGGTGCCGTCATCGTCGACAAGCACAGCGTCGGCGGATTGCCGGGCAATCGCACGACGCCGATCATCGTATCGATCATGGCCGCCGAAGGCCTGATCATGCCCAAGACGTCCTCACGCGCGATCACCTCGCCGGCCGGCACTGCCGACACGATGGAAGTGCTGGCGCCCGTCGACCTCGACGTGCCCGCGATCCGCCGGGTGGTCGAGCGCGAGGGTGGATGTATCGCCTGGGGCGGCGCCGTAAAGCTCAGCCCGGCCGACGATGTGATCATCGGGGTCGAACGGGTGCTCGACATCGACGCGGTCGGACAGATGGTGGCCTCGGTGCTTTCCAAGAAAATTGCCGCCGGCGCGACCCATCTCGTGATCGACATCCCGGTCGGCCCGACCGCCAAGGTGCGCAGCGCCGAGGCAGCCGAAACGCTCTCGACGGCGCTGACCGCGGTCGCCGAGGCCTTTGGCCTGCGCACCCGCGTGATATGCGGCCCGGGCGTCGAGCCGATTGGCCGTGGCATCGGCCCGGCGCTCGAAGCCCAGGAGATACTGGCCGTGCTCCAGGGCGGACCCGGCGCAGAGGATCTCGCGCACCGGGCATGCGAACTCGCCGGAGGCCTCCTCGAGCTGGCGGGAGCGACACCGACCGGCGGAGGATTCGCGCGCGCGCTGGAAAGCCTCGAAAGCGGCCGGGCCTGGGCGAAATTCCAACGCATCTGCGAGGCCCAGGGCGGCATGCGCGAACCGCCGGTCGCCAAGTTTCAGCAGGATATGATCGCACCCCATAGCGGCAGGATCGTCAGCATCGACAATCGCAAGCTCGCGACGGTCGCCAAGCTCGCCGGCGCTCCGACAGCCAAAGCAGCGGGGGTCGCGCTCCACAGCCGCCTGCACCAGACCGTGCAGGCAGGCGCGCCGCTGTGCACCATTCATGCCGAGAGCCCCGGCGAACTCGACTATGCCGCGGCATTCGCGGTGAGCGATGGCGCGATCTTCGGGATTACTGCTGAATGAGCCGGACAATCGTCTTCGCGCTTCCCGGGAGCGAGGCGCTGCTGCAGGCCCTGTGCACCGCCCTCGACGCGGAGCCGGGAACACTGGAACATCGCCAGTTTCCCGACGGGGAGACTTATCTCAGGATCGAAAGCGATGTCGCCGATCGGCACGTTGTCCTTCTGTCGAGCCTCGATCGTCCGGACGCGAAGCTGCTGCCGCTTCTGTTCGCCGCGGACACGCTTCGCGAGCTTGGTGCCCTCAAGCTTGGTCTCGTCGCCCCTTATCTCGCCTATATGCGCCAGGACGTGCGCTTCCATCCCGGCGAGGCGGTCACGTCGCGAACCTTTGCCGCCCTCCTGTCTCGCCATCTCGACTGGATGGTGACGGTCGATCCTCATCTCCATCGCTACCATGCGCTGGCAGAGATCTATCGCATTCCGACCCAGATCGTTCATGCGGCCCCGCTCCTGGCAGCATGGATCAAACGTAACGTCGTCCGGCCGCTGATCATCGGGCCCGACATGGAAAGCGAGCAATGGGTCGCGCAGGTCGCGGCGGACGCCGATGCGCCGTTCCTCGTCTGCGAGAAAGTGCGGTCCGGCGACCGTGAGGTGACGATTTCGATCCCTGACGCCTCGGCATTTCTCGACCGCCAGGCAGTGCTGGTCGACGATATCGCCTCGTCAGGGCGAACGCTCGCCGTCGCGGCACGCCAGCTCGCCGGCATGGGTTTCGCACCGCCCGATTGTGTGGTGGTTCATCCCCTCTTCGCGGGCGACGCAGCGCAGGTTCTGGGCGGGTATGTGGGGCGCATCGTCAGCACGAACACGATCGTTCACACCTCCAACGACATCGACATGATGCCGGTGATCGCGGAGGCGGTCCGCAACGTCCCGTAAGCAGGACTGTGGGCCACGCAGGCGCCCCTCCCTGAAATAGCTCTTTGAACCTGCCGACAGCATGTCGTCCGCGCTTTGGCTCGCCAGATGCCGGCGTGATCGCCGAGTTCGTGAGGCGCAAAATCCCTCTTGACCTTGGACTATGGTCCAACCCGCACAAGGCGCGCGCGAAGCGGCAACGTGACTGACGCTGCAGCATAGTAGGTTCGAATTGCCAGGGGGATCATGGCGGAAAAGCGCGTCGTTCATATCGTCGATGACGAGGAGACAATCAGGAAAGCGGTGGGGTTCACGTTACGAACAGCGGGTTTCATCGTCGAGACCTATGCATCGGGACCGGACTTTCTGAAGATTGCGGGTGAAGCCGAGACCGGCTGTGTCGTTCTGGACATGCACATGCCGGATATGGACGGTCTCGAGGTTCAGGCAGCCCTGACACAGAGAAGCATCGACATGCCGATCGTCGTGCTGACTGGAAATGGCGACATTGCACTGGCGGTCCAGGCGATGAAGGCAGGCGCGGTCGATTTTCTCGCCAAGCCGATCGAAAGGGCCGTACTCCTCACTGCGGTCGACCGAGCCTTCGCGCGCATCGACCGGGCAGAGAGCCGTGCCCTCGAAGAAGCTGAAGCGAGGATGCAGATAGATCTTCTGACGCCGCGTGAACGAGACGTCCTTGAGGGTCTCGCTCAGGGGCACCCAAACAAGACCATCGCCTACGACCTCGGCATCTCTTCCCGAACGGTCGAAGTCCATCGTGCGAGCCTTATGGCGAAACTCGGCGCCCATACACTTTCCGAGACCTTGAGAATCGCCTTTGCGGCGGGAATGGGAAAGCGGTCGTAAGCCTGAAGACATAACCATGTAACTGCGCTCCGTTCGGCTTTGCCACTCCGGAGCACATCTAGGGGTTGGCGGAATGATGCTTCGACTTCACCGAACGGGTGACGAAGGCATGGCGACGCAGGTTCCGGC
Source organism: Novosphingobium sp. Sphag1I (assembly GCF_056279125.1). Lineage (NCBI taxonomy): Bacteria > Pseudomonadati > Pseudomonadota > Alphaproteobacteria > Sphingomonadales > Sphingomonadaceae > Novosphingobium > Novosphingobium sp. Sphag1I. The sequence continues at coordinate 97,412 of NZ_JBWBQS010000014.1, forward strand.
GGCTCGGGCGCGGGCTCGCCCCTCCCAAACGGCCAGATGGACTTCGATCGCTATTTCGAAATCAGGTGAAACTCTTCCAGCAACTGGGCGATCTCTGTCCCTTCGAGCTTCTTCATCAGCAGTTTGCGGAGGAAGGACGGGCCGGGAATGTCGATCCCCTTGCCATCCCTGAGCGGCCCGATCGCGGCCAGGAGCGTGCGGATATCATAGGTCGAGTTGAACACTTCAGGCACGCCGCGTTCGACCTTCATCAGCGTGTAGACGGCCTCCATTGGCGTGCGCACCGAATATTCCGTCGTGAAGATACAATCACGCTGCTTCGACTCGGCAAACTGGCCGATGAAGGTGAAATTGACCGCTCCCTCGGGCACCACGTCCGGCCGGTCGCCCGCCTGGCGCGGCATGAAGAAGGCGGTGATGTAGGGCATCATCACCGGCACGGTCTTCGCTCCTGTCGCGGCAAGCCCGAGGATATCCGCGACCGGCACGCCGAGATGATAAAGCCATTCCTGCGTGATCTCCTCACCCGTGCAGTCCTGCATCGGCTTCTTCACATAGTCGCCCGGCCGATCGACGAACAAGGCATAGAACCACGCGACGATCTGGTCCTTCGGCTGCTTCTTGAAGTGGGGTTGCCGGCTGACCGTCCAGCTCAGCAGCCAGCTCGAGTCCTTGACCGTGACGATGCCGCCGGTCACCACCGTGCCGCTGAACGGATCGCGCTTGGCGATCTTGCGAATATACGCCGGGATGCGCGCGTCGAGCGTGGTGATGGTCGCCGATGCCCATTTGGTTTCCGGGATATGGGATCCGAACACGTCGGGACGGCCAAAGGCAGGATCCTTGGCCGCGATCCGGCGCCACAGGTCCCAGGCCGGCGCGGGTCCGTCATTCAGCATGGCTGGTGTATGATGATCGCCATTGTCGGAATTCTCGGTCAGCGATCCGATGGTGATGAAGACGAGATCGTCGGGGTCAAGGTCGACGCCGCCTTCGACGCCGTTTTCGATCCAGGCAATCCTGGTCGCCTGTTTGCAGCCCGGCCGGATATCGAAATCGACGTCGGTGACCTCGACGCCGTAGCGAAACCTGACGCCGCGATCCTGCAGCCATTTGACCAGGGGCAGAACCATCGATTCATATTGATTGTAGCGGTTGAACTTGAGGGAGGAGAAATCCGCCAAACTGCCGATATGGTGGATGAAGCGATGGAGATAGAGCTTCATCTCGAGCGCGGAATGCCATTCCTCGAAGGCGAACATGGTGCGCCAATAGAGCCAGAAATTGCTCTTGAGAAAATCATCGCCGAAGACCTCATTGATCCGCTTGTTCTCCATCTCCTTGCGCGTCGCGAGGAAGACGGAGAGCAGGTCGTTTTGCGCGCGGTCGCCGAGCGTCAGCAGCGCCTTGTCGGGCACATCCTCGCCCTGGTTCTGCGTCGCGCGCTGCAGCGAAAAATTGGGATCGTCCTTGTTGAGCCGGTAGAATTCGTCGAGCACGCTCGCATCCTCGATCTCCAGCGAGGGGATCGAGCGATAAAGGTCCCAGAGGCATTCGAAATGCTCCTCCATCTCGCGACCCCCACGGATGACGAAGCCCTTTTCGGGGACGTCGAGACCGTCGAGCGCGCCGCCGGGAACATCCAACTCCTCAAGGATGGTGATCCGCTCGCCGGCGACGCCGCCGTCGCGGATCAGGAACGCCGCGCCGGCAAGTCCCGCAAGACCCGAGCCGACGAACCAGGCCGTCTTCCTGTCGGCGCCTTCGGGCTTGCGGGGGCGCACGAAAGCTTCGTAGTTCCCGCTACTATAGTGCATGATGAACTCCCTCTTCGATGCCGACGACAATGGCGGTTCTGCGCGTTTTTGCGGAAAAGCAGAAATCCCTGCCCTGCATTCATTGTCGCCGCCGCCCGCTGCTCAATTCGACGACTTCACTGGTGATCTGATCCTGACGCGTGAGCCGCTCCTCGAGGCGCAGGGCTTCGCCCTTGCGATCGATATGGCTACGCGCGGTCGCCATAGTGCGCAGCCGCGCCTCATTCTCGGCGACGAATGTCTCGACCGCCGCCGCGCAGATCTGCGCGAAGACATATTCCACGGTCAGGTCGCCGATGAGATCCGCCGCCTTGAGGTTGATCAGCGGCGGCAAATCCGCCTTGGACGCGGGGACAGCGTCGAGGTCGAGCGGCAGGAGGCTCGCGCGCACGATCGACACGCCCTTGCCGCTACTCCAGACCGGATAAGCCATGGTGACAGGCACCGCGCCGGCCTCGTCCAGATAGTCGTAGAGCGCGTCGATGATGCTTGTCGCCAGGGCGGGAAGCGCGTCGGCCCTGCTCGGCATGCTCGCGCTCCATGCGACGCGCAGCCCGCGCTCGGCCGCGAGCGCCGCCGTGCGTGCGCCGATCAGAAGAATATGCCTATCCTGCATGTCGGCCGCAGCGCCGTCGAGCAGCTGCTCCGGAAAGGCGCCGGCAAAGCCTTGCTCCGCACCGAACAGGATAAGCCCCCCTCTCGCAGCACCAACTGCGCGCGCCGAAGAAAGCGCCAGTGGCTCGGCAAGGCGGCGCGCCTGGCCGATGGCGGTGCGGGCGGTTTCCGCATAGCGTCGCACCGCAGGCAGGAGCGAGCGCGCCTGCTGCGCCCGCTGTCCGGCGATGCCCTGCATGGCATTGACCACCGCGCCGAGCTGGCGGACGGTCTCGATCCGGTGGCCGATCTCGGCGAGACGATCGCTCATGGCATGGAGCCCGTCCGCTGGCTTTCGAGCAGCGCATTCACCGCCGCGACCAGAGCGGCCCGCTGCACAGTGTCGATCTGTCCGGTCCGCTCGATCTGCGCGCAAAGCTCGGGGACGTGATCGTCGATCCAGGCGGGCAGCCGCGTGCGGAGCGACGGTATCTCCGTGACCGCCATGTCATCGAGCACCCCTTCGCCGAGCGCGAGGGCCAGCGCGACCTGGTCGACAACCCGCAGCGGGCTCGCCAGCGGCTGCACGAGGAGGGCGCGTAAGCGCTTGCCGCGTTCGATCTGGGCCCGGACGCGCGGCTCGGGCTGCTCGCCGAAACGGGTGAACATCTCGAGTTCCAGGAATTGTGCGTAGTCGAGGCGCATGGTCCCGCTCGCGTCGCGCAGGACGCGCAGCTGCGTCTTGCCGCCGACCCGGCTCACGCTCGTGCCCACGTCGATGGCGGGCTTGTGCCCCTGCGCGAACAGCTTCGCGTCGAGAATGATCTGACCGTCGGTGATCGAGATCAGATTGGTCGGAATATAGGCGCTGACATTGCCGGCATCGGTCTCCGCGATCGGCAGGGCCGTGAGTGAGCCGCCACCCTTCTCCGCCGAGAGACGCGCGGCACGTTCGAGCAGGCGGGAATGAAGGAAGAAGACGTCGCCAGGATAGGCCTCGCGCCCAGGCGGCTGTCCGGTCAGCAGGGCGATCTCGCGATGGGTCGCGGCATGCTTGGTAAGATCGTCGAGCACCACCAGCGCGTGGCCGCCCGCATCTCGAAAATATTCGGCCATCGTGAAGCCCGCGAACGGCGCGATCCATTGCAACCCCGGCGCCGCGGCGGGGCTCGCCACGACAAAGATGGTGCGGTCCGGTGCGCCATGCCGCCGCACCTGATCGATCACGCGCGCGACCGCCGAGCTTTTCTGGCCGATCGCGACATAGACGCAGATCATGTCGCTCGTGCGCTGGTTGATGATCGTGTCGACCGCGAGCGCCGTCTTGCCGGTGGCGCGGTCGCCGAGAATGAGTTCGCGCTGCCCGCGCCCGATGGCGAACATCGCATCGATCGCGAGCGTGCCGGTCTGGACCGGCTCGACGACGAGGTCGCGCTCGATGATCGCCGGCGCCGGCCGTTCGACAGGGTCAAAACGCTTGGCCCTTATCGGCGCGCCGCCATCGAGCGGACGGCCGAGCGGATCCACGACGCGGCCAAGCAACGCCTCGCCGACGGGCACGCGCACCACCTCGCCCGAGCCGGTTACGGTGTCTCCTGCCTCCACCTGTGCGGCATCGTGGAGCAGCACGCAGCCGATCCGCTCACGATCGAGCGTGTGGACGAACCCGGTCTGGCCGCGGGCAAAATACAGCAATTCGTCGAGGCGCGCGTCCGGAAGGCCCGAGACCATGGCGACGCCGTCCCCGATCGATTCCACCCGACCGATCGCATCGACACGCGGCCCGAGATTGGCGCGCGCGATACGGCTCTGGGCCTGCGTCAGCCAGTCTTCAGGCGATCCGGGCATGATCGTCCTCGTCGAGGCTGTCCACCATGGCGTCGAGATCGGCGCGCCAGCTGTTCCGCACGACGGCGTGCGGCGTGCGAAGCTCCGCGCCCGCAATGAGGTTGGGATCGACCGCGAAGATCGGGGTCGCGGTATCCGGCAGGATCTCGCCAAGCGCGCGCGCTACCTCCGCCTGCAGATCGGGCGTGAGCGGCGCGGGCGTCGCGACGGTCACAGGCCCGGTTGCCGTCAGGCTGCGGCGATCCGCCTCGGAAAGCTCCCTGAGCCGCGCCTTGAGGGCATCGACCATGGCCTGCATCGTCTGCTCGGGCGGGAGTCGAGCGAGCAATGTGCCCGCCATCGAGGCGGCGAGGCTCCCTGCTTTTTCCCGCCACTGCGCCGCCACCCGCCCGTGTTCGGCATCGATCGTCGCATGACCTTGCGCAACGAGGGCGTCCGCCTCGAGCCTGGCCTGCGCGAGGAGGCGCTGGCGCTCCGCTTCGGCCTCGGTTCGGATCTCGGCGCGGCGAGCCGCCGCATCCGCGACGAAGCCTTCATTCTGCTCCTTGAGCGCCTGCGCTTCGGCCTCGGCCCGATCCTTCGCGTGCCCCGCATCGTCAAGTAGCGCCTGGGCCGATGCCTGGCGGGCCGCGATGGCATCCATCACCGGACGGAACAGGAAGCGCCCGAGCAGCCACACGAGGATGAGGACATTGACCGCCTGCAGCGCGAGCGTCCACCAGTCGATCCGCATGTCAGGCGAACGGGTTGGCGAAGAGCAGCAGCAGCGCGATCACGAGGCAGTAGATCGCCATCGTCTCGATCATCGCGAGGCCCACGAACAGCGTGCGCGAGACGGTGTTGGCGGCTTCGGGCTGGCGCGCGATCGCGTCCATCGCGGCGGCGACGGCCCTGCCCTGCCCGAGCGCCGGGGCGATTGCGCCGATCGAGATCGCGAAAGCGGCGCCGAGGATGCTGGCGAGATGGATCCAGTTCATGCGGGGGACTCCTGTTTGGATGGCGGGCGGGCGCCGTTCTCGCTGATAGCGCTCCCGATAAAGACCATGGCGAGCGCGCCGAAAATGTAGGCCTGGACCGCGCCGGTCAGCATTTCGAGCGCCATGAGCGGGATCGGGACGAGCAGCCCGGCGAGGCTCAGCACGACGCCGATCATGAAGACGCCGCTCATGACGTTGCCGAACAGGCGCACCATCAGCGAGAAGCTGCGGGTGAAGAGCTCGACGATATTGAGCGGGGCGAGCAGGATCGAGGGGCGCGCGAAGGTCGCGAGATAGGCCCTGGGCCCGAGCGCGCGGACGCCGAACCAGAGCGTCGCGCCGAAGACGATCAGCGCCAGCGCCGCGTCGGTTTCGAGGGTCGCCGTCGGCGGCTCGACGCCGGGGATCAGCGACGACCAGTTGGCGACCAGCAGGAACAGGAACAGCGTGCCGATCAGCGGCAGATAACGCTGCGGTTCCGCCTCCATCGTCTCGCGGATCTGGCCGGCGACGGTCTCGACGACCAGCTCGAGCGCCGCTTGGGCTCGGGTTGGGCGTAACGCAAGGCGGCGGGTCAGCAGCCAGCTTCCGATTGTAAGGAAGGCCATGATGCCCCAGGTCGTGGCGACCGGCTGGCTGATCGGCACCGGACCGATCGCGAACAGCACATGGCTTTCAAGTGGTGACGCGAATTTCATCGGGCGCCTCCGAGCCGGTGGAGCATGATCTGGCGCCCGCCCATGAAGCCGGTTGTTGCGGTAAGAAGCGCCGGCCACCCTTGCCGGCTGGCGATGACGAGAACCAGAATAGTGACGGCGAGACGCCCGAGCCTGAGCAGGATCGCGCGCGATGCCGGGCCGCCATGGGTGACGAGGTCGGCTTCTCTGGCGATGGCCGCGAAATGGGCGAGGCCGACCGCAAATCCGAGGGCCAGGAACAGGATGGGGGAGAGCTGGCTCATTGCCGGTGCATCCAGCGCCAGCCCGACCAGCAGCCGAGGGCGAGCCCGACGAGCAGGAGCGGCGCGGTCCAGAAGATGCCGCTATCCAGCCGGTGGTCGAGCCAGCGGCCGATCGCGAGACCGACCAGCGCGGGCAGGACGATCTGCCAGCCGAGCACGCCGATCTGGCCGAGATTGCGGGCGACGGGAGGAAGCCGCTGCGCAAGCCGCCGCCGTTCCGCGCGGGTCCGGATGGCTTCGACGATCGGCTGCTCGGGCTTGTCCGCGGTCACAGACCAAGCTCCCGGCCACCACCCTGCAGGGCCTCGACCATATGGCGGATCGCCTGCATCCTGAGCTTCGCCGACGCGGTCCGTTCGGATCGTTCGCCCTCGTCGCGCTCGCGGTAGCGCGCGAGCACGTCATGCTCGAGCGTTCCGAGGTCATCGCCGACATGGCCTTCGCGCGTCGCGACCGCGACCCCCGTGCCGTGGCTTACGGTCAGAATGCCGTTGCGCACCGCGCAATAGCCTGGAGCGCCATCGGCGCCCCGCCAGGAGACGATCGAGACGCCAAGCGCGGTCAGGAAATCGGCGTGGCCCGACAGGATGCCGAAACTGCCGCTGGCATCCTCGGCGCGAACCGACCTGACGTCCGTGTCGACGAGGATCGCGGTCGGATCGGTGATCCGCAGCTTCATGCGCCCTGCCCCACGCGAGAGCGTGCCTCTTCAATATCGCCTACCATGTAGAAGGCGCTCTCGGGCCAGTCGTCGGTCGCGCCGGCCAGGATGGCCGCGACGCCCTTCAGCGTATCGGCCAGCCCCACAGAACGGCCGGCTTGCCCGGTGAAGGCCTGGGTCACCATGAAGGGCTGGGTCAGGAAGCGCTGCAGCCGCCGCGCCCTGCCGACGATCAGCCGATCCTCGCGGCCCAGCTCCTCGATACCGAGCAGCGAGATGATGTCCTGGAGCTCGCGATAATGCGCGATCGTCTCCCGGACCTGCTGGGCGAGCGCGTAATGATGATCGCCCACGACCTGCGGATCGAGCAGGATCGACGAGGATCCCAGGGGATCGACCGCGGGATAGATGCCTTCGGCCGCCATGGCGCGCGAGAGCAGAATGGAACTGTCGAGATGGGCGGAGATGGCGGTGACCGCAGGGTCGGTGAAATCGTCGGCGGGCACATAGACCGCCTCGATCGCGGTCACCGCCGCTCCATGCACCGAGGCGATGCGCTCCTGCAGCGCGGCCACTTCGCTGGCCAGCGTCGGCTGGTAGCCGACGCGTGAAGGCATGCGTCCGAGCAGGCCGGAGACTTCGCTGCCGGCCTGGACGAAGCGGAACACATTATCCATGAGCAGCAGGACATTGCGCTTCTGCTCGTCGCGGAAATATTCGGCGATGGTGAGCGCGGTCAGCCCTACCCGCCAGCGCGCGCCCGGCGGCTCGTTCATCTGCCCGAAAACGAGCACGGTCTTGTCGATCACGCCCGAGCCGCGCATGTCCGTGAGCAGCTCATGGCCCTCGCGCGATCGCTCTCCGATGCCGGCAAAGACGGAAACACCTTCATAGCGCGCGACCATCGCGTTGATGAGTTCCATCACCAGCACGGTCTTCCCAACCCCCGCGCCCCCGAACATCGCCGCCTTGCCACCCTGGGCGAGCGGCGCGAGCAGATCGATGACCTTGATGCCAGTCTCGAACATCGCCGTCGCCGCGTTCTGGTCTTCGAGCGGCGGGGGTGCGCGGTGAATGGGCCTCAATGGAACATCCGGCCCAAGCGGCGCGCCGCCGTCACCCACCTGCCCGGTCGGCGTAAGGAGCCGCCCCAGAACCTTGTCTCCGACCGGGACCGCGATGGGGGCGCCCAAGGCCGTCACGCCGACATTACGAGCGAGACCGGAGGTCGGCTGAAGCGCGACGGCGCGGACGGTGCGGTCATCGATATGGCTCTGCACTTCCGCGACCAGCGGGCCTGACGATGCATCGACGCGCAGCGCTTCATTGACCGCGGGCAGCGGCCCTTCGTCGAACTCGACGTCGAGGACGGGACCGCGCAGCGCCGCAATCCGGCCGAGCCTGGCTATGGACGGTATCACGCCCATGCCGGTTGCCGGGTCAGACCATAATCATGCCCGACCGTGCCGCGATCATGACGGGACGGGTAGAAGTCGCTGCCCGCGGGCACGACATGGACGACAAGCCAAAAGTGCATTGGCTGAGCGTCGCAGGCAAGCCGCAGATTCGGCATACGTAGAGTTACCGATTCTCTCTGATTCAGCCTCGCCGAATAACGGCGGCGCGACGCGATGGGCCTCAGGCCAGGGCGCTATGCCCGATATGCCAGAGCTCAAACGCGAAGAGAAAGGTTCACCGTTTCATGCCCTATCCCGTTGATCAACTCGCCGCGCTCGCCAAAGCGAATGTCGGCCTGATGCTGAAGCTCGCCGAAGTCGCCCGGAAAGGTGGCGAAGAGTCGCTCGAGGTCGGCAACCGCGCCGCCGGCCGCTTCGCCGAAGAGGCGCGTGCCTCGATTGCGGGCGCGACGGACAAGACGTCGGACGCCGGCGCGGTCAGCCCGGCCGGACCGCGGGCACTGTTCGAGGACATGGCCACGGTCCGCGAGCATATGATTGCCGGCACAAGATCGGCGTTCGAGGAATGGCAGCAGGCCTGGCAGGCCGTCGCGAGCGCTCCGACGGCTCCCGGGGCGCTGGATGCCTTTGCTGCCATTGTCGGACCATGGTTCGGGCAGAAAAGCCCGGGCGACGGCGAGAAGCAGGCCACCAGCGACAAATAGGATAGCCCCCGATCGCGGCGAGCCGCCCTAGCCGAGCAGGTGCTGACCGCCATCGACCGGAATGATCGTGCCGGTGATATGGCGGCCGGCATCGCTCACCAGAAAGGCGGCGAGCCCTCCGACATCCTCGATGGTCACGAGCTGGTGCTGCGGGACCGTCGCCGCGGCCCGTTCGAGCAGCTCGTCGAAGCGGTCGATGCCGCTGGCAGCGCGGGTCGCGATCGGGCCTGGCGAGATCGCATGGGCGCGAATGCCCTTGGGGCCAAGCTCAGCCGCGACATAGCGGGTCGCGCTTTCGAGGGCCGCTTTGACCGGCCCCATCAGGTTGTAGTGCTCGACCACCCGCTCCGACCCGTAGAAGGTGACGCACAGCAGGCAGCCGCCATCCGACATCAGCGGCTCGGCGAGACGCGCCATGCGCAGGAAGCTGTGGCACGAGACGTCCATCGCCAGCGCGAAGCCTTCGGCCGAGCTGTCGACGACGCGGCCGTGCAAATCCTCCTTCGGCGCGAAAGCGATCGAGTGAAGCAGGAAATCGAGGCCGCCCCATTCGGACTTCACCCGCTCGAACAGGGCCTCCACTTCGCCCGGCACCCGGACATCGCACGCGGCGAGCCATTCGACTCCCAGGGTCTCCGCGACGGGCGCCACGAACGGCTCGGCCTTTCCATTGAGATAGGTCGCCGCCAGTCTCGCCCCACAGTCGTGAAAGGCCTGGGCGCAACCCGCCGCGATGCTATGCGCGTTGGCGATACCGATCACCAGGCCGCGCTTGCCAGTAAGATCGACGAGAGGTTTCATGCTTTCGGCTCCTCACGCAGCAGATCGGCGGCGTGGATAGCGATCATCCTTTCCTCATCGGTCGGGATGACGCGGACGGCGACACGGCTGGACGGCGCGCTGATGACTGCATCTCCTCGGAGGTTCGCGTCCGCGTCGAGGTCCACGCCGAGCCAGCCGAGCCGACCGGCGACGCGGGCGCGAATTTCAGGCGAATTCTCGCCGATCCCGGCAGTGAACACGAATGTGTCGAGACCCCCGAGCGAGGACGCGAGAGCGCCGGCCTGGCGCGCGATCTGCCAGACGAAGAGCTCGATCGCTTCCCCAGCGGTGGGCGTTTCGCTGCCGAGAAGCGCGCGCATGTCGCTGGAGACGCCGGACACGCCCAAAAGGCCGGACTCACTGTAGAGGAGATGCTCGACTTCACGCGCCGTCATGCCCCTCTGCTGGAAAAGATAGAGCACCGCGCCCGGGTCGAGCGCGCCGCAGCGCGTACCCATCACCAGCCCGTCGAGCGCGGTGAACCCCATCGTCGTGTCGATGCTGCGCCCCCCGGCCATCGCGCAAAGGCTGGCCCCGTTGCCGAGATGCGCGGCGATCGTGCGGCCACCGCCTGTATCGGGATCGATCGAACGCAGCTGCCGCGCGATATATTCGTAGGAGATGCCGTGAAAACCGTAGCGCCGCATGCCCTCTTCGCCAAGCGCGCGCGGCAGCGCGAGGCGCGTCGCGATCGGGGGCTGGCCATGATGGAAGCCGGTGTCGAAGCAGGCGACTTGCAGCACAGCGGGGCGCAGCCTGGAGACGGCGCGGACCGCGGCGAGATTATGGGGCTGATGCAATGGCGCCAGTGGGCAAAGCGCCTCGAGCGCGGCGAGGAGTGGCGCGTCGACCCGCGCCGGCGCTGAATAGTCGGTGCCGCCATGAACGATCCGATGGCCGACCGCGATCAGATCGTCGCCGACCGAGGCTTCGATCTCCCGCAGCAAATCCTCGAGCAGCGTCTCGTGCGTGATCGTGCCGTCTTTCGTCCAGCGCCGCTCGGCAAGGACATCCCCCTTCGCATCGCGCGCGATCAGGTGCGGCTCAAGGCCGATATTCTCGATCTTGCCGCTCGCCAGCAAAGAGGGCTCATCAGTGCCCGGCTCGGCGTAGAGCGCGAACTTAAGGCTCGACGAACCGGCGTTGAGGCACAGGATTTCAGCCATCGCGGCGCTGTCCCGCAACGCCGGGAGCCGCCTTGGTCGCAGCCCGCGCCAGCAGCACCGCGAGCGCGCAGGAGGCGAGGCGCGTGCGCACGCTGTCTGCCCGGCTGGTGAGGATGATCGGAGCGCGCGCGCCGAGCACCACGCCTGCGGCATCGGCGCCGCCCAGGAAGGTCAGCTGCTTTGCGAGCATGTTGCCGGCCTCCAGATCGGGCACCAGCAGGATGTCCGCCTGGCCGGCGACCGGCGAGACGATACTTTTCTCGCGCACGGCCGCCTCGCTGATCGCATTATCGAGGGCGAGCGGGCCATCGAGCAGCGCGCCTTCGATCTGGCCCCGGTCCGCCATCTTGCAGAGCGCCGCGGCATCCAATGTGGTGCGCATTTTCGGATTGACCGTTTCGACGGCGGCGAGGATCGCGACCCTGGGCTGTTCGATCCCGATCACATGGGCAAGGTCGATCGCGTTGCGCGCGATGTCGGCCTTGTCCTCAAGCGTCGGCTCGATGTTGATCGCGGCGTCGGTGATGATGAGCGGGCGCGGATAGCCGGGCACGTCCATCACATAGGCGTGGCTGATCCTGCGTTCGGTCCGAAGGCCCGTGTCGGACGATACGACCGCGCCCATGAGCTCGTCAGTATGAAGCGAGCCCTTCATCAGCAGCGCGGCTTCGCCGGCCCGCACGCGCGCGACGGCTTCGGCGGCGGCGGCGTGGCTGTGCGGGACGTCGATCACCCGGAAGGCCGCAATATCGACACCGGCGTCCTTCGCCGCATTCGTCATACGCGCCGCAGGGCCGATGAGAATCGGAACGACGATGCCGGCGTCGGCGGCCTCAGCCACTGCGCGCATGGCGTCGGCGCTGCACGGATGGACCACGGCCGTGACGCACGCAGATCCGTCCTTGGCGCGCGCCATCAACTGGCGGAAGCGGTCGTGGCTGGCGATCCGCACGTCGGGAAGCGGCATGCGGGGCCGGCTGACTTTCTCGGTGGGCGCCTTGACCTCGGCCTGGCCGCTGATGACGGTCTCGCCCTTCTGGTTCACGCAGGTGCAGTCGAGAACGATGACATGATGCTCGGCGCGCTTCTGCGCGACGGTGACGCAGGCCGTGATGGTGTCGCCGACGCCCACCGGGCGGGTGAAGCGAAGCGATTGGCCGAGATAGATCGCACCGGGCCCTGGCAGCTCGGTTCCCAGGATCGCCGAGATGAGCCCCGCGCCCCACATGCCATGAGCGATGACCCTGTGGAACATGTCCGTTTCGGCATAGACAGGGTCGAGATGCGCCGGATTCACGTCGCCTGACACCGCCGCGAAGAGCTGGATGTCGTCGGCGGTCAGCGTGCGGGTGAGGCTGGCCGTATCGCCGACGGCGATCTCGTCGAACGTGCGGTTCTCGATGAGGTTGGCGGCGGCCATGGCTCAGCGCTCCAGCACGTAGCGCCCGGGGGCATCACCGAGCGGCGGATAGTTCCGTTCGGGCGCGCCCATCGCCGGTGGGGCCGCCGCCTCGCCCGAGTGCGATCCAAGCCATGAACTCCATTCCGGCCACCACGACCCTTCGCGCACCTCGGCCCGCTCCAGCCAGGCATCGGGACCTGGCGCCGGGCCATCCTGCATCCGTGTCGCGATGCGATAATGGCGATGAGGATGCCCGGGCTCGGAGACGATCCCGGCATTGTGGCCACCGCTCGTCAGCACGAAGCGGATCTCCGCGCCCGTCAGCATGTGGAGCTTGTGGGTCGAGCGCCACGGCGCGACATGGTCGGTTTCCGTGCCCACCATGAAGATCGGCATGCTCAGCCCCGAGAGCGAGACCGGGTGGCCGCCGGCCTCGTAGCGCCCTTCGGACAGGTCATTGTCGAGGAACAGGCGCCGAAGATATTGCGCGTGCATGGCATAGGGCATGCGGGTGCCGTCGGCGTTCCATGCCATGAGGTCGGTCATCGGCTCGCGCTCGCCCATGAGATAGGTCGAGAGGATGCGCGACCAGAGCAGATCGTTGGACCGCAGCATCTGGAAGGCGCCGCCCATCTGGCTGCTGTCGAGAAAGCCGCGCGCCCACATCATCGCATCGATCAGGTTGATCTCCGCCTCGTCGATGAACAGACCAAGTTCGCCCGGCTCGCTGAACTCGGTCTGGGCGGCGAACAGCGTCACGCTCGCCAGACGCTCATCTTCATCGCGCGCCATCGCGGCCGCGGTGATGGCGAGCAGCGTGCCGCCGATACAATAGCCGGCCGCGTGGATCTTCTCGGTGCCGGTAATCACCTGGATGACATCCACGGCGGCCATCGGCCCAAGCAGGCGATAATCCTCCATGTCGAGATCGCGGTCGGCGCTGTCGGGATTGTGCCAGGAGATGCAGAACACGGTGTAGCCCTGCCCGACCAGCCAGCGGATGAGCGAATTTTCCGGCGACAGGTCGAGGATGTAATATTTCATGATCCATGCCGGCACGATCAGTATCGGCTCCGGACGCACCGTCTCGGTTGCGGGCGCATATTGGATCAGTTCCATGACCCTGTTGCGAAACACGACCTTGCCAGCCGTGGCTGCGACCTTCTCGCCGACCCGATAGGCCTCCGTGCCCGCTGCGGGCTCCCCGCGTACCAGGCGTTCCAGGTCGTCGCAAAAAAAATCGCGCACCCTCGACAAGGCATTGTCCTCCGGTTTCGAGGATGCGCTGCTGGAGCACGGGGTTGGTCGGGATGAAATTGGTCGGGGACACCATGTCGAGCATCTGGCGGGTCGCGAACTCGACGATCGCTTCGTGGTGCCCGGTGACGCCGCTCACGCCGGTCGTCGCGGCATGCCACCATTGCTGCTGGAGCAGGAAGGCCTGCTCGATCAGGTCGAACGGATGGCGCTTCCAGGCTGCGTCGGCGAAGCGCCGATCCTGGGGCAGCGGATCGATCGCCGGCTCGGGATCGCTGCCGGATGCGCTGCGCATGGCATAGTCGGCGAGCCGCATCAGCTTGCGCCCGCCCTTGGCGGCGAGCTGCAGCTGCCTGCCTGGCGAGCAGAGAATGTGCGTCCACCAGTCGGAAAAAGACTGCGCCAAAGTGGCGGGCGACTGGCCTGAAGTCAGCTGCGCGATGGCGGCGAAGCTCGACCGATCCAGCGTCGTGGCCAGACCGTCCAACGGGTCAGGGATATTGCTTCGACTCTGCACATTTTCGCTCCTGCTGCGGTGCAACAAGCCCTGAAGCGCAGGAAGCCTCTGCGCACTCCGTAGTCCTACGGAGGGATTGCCTCGCATATGCCAGCCCCAGAAGTCAGAGCTCAGCACGACATTGCTGTATGAAAAGCGGCCAAATACGATCAGGAGGCTCAGTGCGGTCGCCCGGGCGAGCCAGCTATCCCGCCGAACCAGTCCCGCAATACCGGCGAAAGGGTCTGCGGGTTGCCGCCGATATGGCGAAGATCCTCCGCCAGCAGTGGCGGGCGGACTGCGAGGAAATATATCGCGAGGCCCGTCGTGAGAATGCCAAGTGCGATCAGCACCCCGGCCGCCAGAGCGGGTCTGGTCCGAGAGGCGGCCGGCGCTAACATTTTCTGTCGAGACTCAGTTCGGCGATGATGGGACAATCTGGCCGCTCGTCGCCATGACAGCGCTCGGCGAGATCGACGAGGGTCTCGCGCAGGGTCGTCAGCGCTTCGGACTTGCGCTGCAATTCCTCCGCCCGCGCCAACGCGACCCGCTTTACATCGGCGCTGCTGCGGCCCGTGTCGGCCCACAGGCCGAGCAGGGTCCGGATCTCCTCGATCGGAAAACCGAGATCGCGGGCATTGGCGATGAACCGCAGGCGATGGAGGTCACTCTCGCCATAGTCGCGATAACCCGCTCCCCGGCGCGGCGGCGCCGGGATGAGGCCGATCTTCTCATAATGGCGGATCATCCGCTCCGAGACCCCGCTTTGCTTCGACGCCTCCCCGATGTTCACAGCGCTTTCCGGTTGAGGCGCAGCGCGTTGGTGACCACGCTGACCGAGGAGAGCGCCATGGCGGCGGCCGCGATGATCGGCGAGAGCAGGATGCCGAACAGCGGATAGAACGCGCCCGCCGCCACCGGCACCCCGGCGACATTGTAGATGAAGGCGAAGACCAGGTTCTGGCGGATGTTGGACATGGTCGCCTGGCTCAGCCGCCGTGCCCGCACGATGCCCATGAGATCGCCCTTGAGCAGCGTCACGCCCGCGCTCTCGATCGCGACGTCGGTGCCCGAGCCCATGGCAATACCGACATCGGCGGCAGCCAGTGCGGGGGCGTCGTTGACCCCGTCGCCGGCCATCGCCACCACGCGCCCCTCGCTCTTCAACCGCGCGACGACGGCACTCTTCTGGTCGGGCAGTACCTCGGCTTCGACATCGTCAATGCCGAGCCGCCTTGCCACCGCCTCTGCTGTGGTGCGGTTGTCGCCGGTCAACATCACCACGCGAATGCCTTCGGCCTTGAGTGCGGCCAGGGCCTCCGGCGTCGTCTGCTTCACGGGATCGGCGATTGCAAAGGCGCCGCCGACGGTGCCGTCGACGCCGATGAAGATCGCGGTGGCGCCATCCCGGCGCAGGGCGTCGGCCTGCTCCGCCAGCGCGTCGGTTGCTATGCCCTCTTCCGAGAGGAACCGCGCATTACCGAGCACGATCCGGCGGCCGTCGACGGTGCCGAGCGCGCCGCGTCCGGTGGGGGAATCGAAGTCGGTGACGTCGCTCGTGGGGATGCCGCGATCCTTCGCGGCCTCGACGATCGCCAGCGCGAGCGGATGCTCGGAGGCCCGCTCGACCGAGGCGGCAAGCCGCAGCAGTTCGGCTTCGTCGAAGCCGGGCGCCGGCACGATCTGGGTGACGGCAGGCCGGCCTTCGGTCAGCGTGCCGGTCTTGTCGACGACGAGCGTGTCGACTTTTTCCATATGCTCGAGCGCTTCGGCATTCTTGATGAGGACGCCGAGCCCGGCGCCGCGGCCAACCCCGACCATGATCGACATCGGCGTGGCGAGACCCAGTGCGCAGGGACAGGCGATGATCAGCACGGCGACCGCCGCAACCAGCCCGTAGGCGAAGCGCGGCTCGGGGCCCCAGATGCCCCAGGCGATGAACGCGACCACCGCGACCGCGATGACCACGGGCACGAACCAGCCCGACACCTGATCGGCCATGCGCTGGATCGGCGCGCGCGAGCGCTGCGCCTCGGCGACCATCTGGACGATGCGCGCGAGCATGGTGTCCCGGCCAACCTTGTCGGCGACGATAACGAGCGCGCCGGTCTGGTTGAGCGTGCCGCCGATCACCGTGTCGGCCTTGGCCTTGGTGACGGGCATGGACTCACCGGTGACCATCGACTCGTCGAGCGAGGAACGGCCGTCCTCGACCACGCCATCGACCGGCACCTTCTCGCCGGGACGCACACGCAGGCGGTCGCCGACCGCAACGAGATCGAGGCTGATTTCCTCTTCACTGCCATCGGAACCGATCCGGCGCGCGGTCTTTGGCGCAAGGTTGAGCAGCGCCTTGATCGCGCCCGAGGTCCGCTCGCGCGCGCGCAGTTCGAGCATCTGGCCGAGCAGCACGAGGACAGTGATCACCGCGGCCGCCTCGAAATAGACGGCAACCATGCCGTCCTCTCCGCGGAAGGCGGGCGGGAACAGCTGGGGCGCGAGCGTCGCGACGACGCTGTAGAACCAGGCGACCCCGGTCCCCATCGCGATCAGGGTGACCATGTGGAGGGTGCGGGTCTTGAGCGAGGCCCAGCCACGCTCGAAGAAGGGCCAGCCCGCCCAGAGCACGACGGGTGTCGCCAGCACGAACTGGATCCATACCGAGATCGACATCGGCACGAGGCGATGGATCGCGGGAAAGAGATGCGCGCCCATCTCGAGGATCAGCACCGGGAGGGCCAGCATCAGGCCGACCCAGAAGCGCCGCGTGAAATCGACCAGCTCGTGGCTGGGGCCGCTGTCGGCGGTCACGGTCGCGGGCTCGAGCGCCATGCCGCAGATCGGACCGGACCCGGGATGGTCCTGCCGGATCTC